>JAOAPL010000094.1 GCA_025462925.1 Acidobacteriaceae bacterium | reverse complement strand
GTTGCGCAGTCGCAGGGAAGCTATCAGGTGGCGGTTGTCGGCAGCGATCACAAAGTTAGTATGCGCACCGTGAAGCCCGGCGAAACGGTCGGGACCATGTGGGTGATTAACGAGGGCCTCAAGCCGGGCGAGCTAGTTGCAGTCGACGGACTGCAACAACTCAAGGAAGGAACCGCCGTTACGCCCAAGCCCGTCCACCTTTCCGCGGAAGGAAACTAAACCATGTCCAAGTTCTTCATCAACCGTCCGATCGTGGCAATGGTGATCTCCATCCTTATGGTGATCGTCGGCGCGGTCACGATCACAACCCTGCCGGTAGCGCAGTTTCCTAACATCACCCCGCCTGAGATCAGATTGGAGGCGACTTATGTGGGTGCGGATGCGAAGACCCTAGAGCAAGCCGTGGCCACGCCCATCGAGCAACAGATCAACGGCGTGGACAACATGGACTACATGTATTCGTTAAACGCCACGGGCAATTCGCAGACAACCTTAAGCGCAAACTTTGATCTCAAAACGGACCCCAACGTTGACCTGATGCTCACTCAATCACGCGAGCAACTGGCCGCCGGCCAACTTCCAGCCGAAGTTAACAACTTTGGGGTCACCATCAAAAAGTCAGCGTCAGCGCCGCTCATGCTGGTCTCCCTATATTCGCCGCACGGAACTCACGACGAGAAATTCCTGGCCAACTACGCCACCATCAACCTCAATGATCCCGTCGCGCGCTTGTACGGTATCGGCCAGACGACGGTCTTCGGCGCGGGTGACTATGCCATGAGGTTGTGGGTAAAGCCTGACCAATTGGCGAAATTCGGCATCACCGTCACAGAGATCGTCAATGCGATTCAGGCTCAGAACAAGGTGAATCCGGCTGGTCAACTGGGCGGCGAGCCCGCCCCCGCGAACCAGCAATTCACATATTCGGTTCTCGCCCAAGGCCGTCTGACGTCGCCAGAAGAATTTGAAAACGTCGTCGTCCGCGAAGCTCCGGATGGCGGCATAGTGCGGGTGAAAGACGTCGCCCGAGTCGAACTTGGTACCAAGGATTACAGCATCGTCGCGCGCTTGAATGGCCAGCCCACGGCAATAATCGCCGTCTACCAGTTACCCGGTTCCAATGCGGTGCAAACGGCCGCAGGCATCCGAAAGCTGATGGCTGAGATGAAGCAGCGCTTCCCGCAAGACATGGATTACGCCATAGCGCTTGACCAGACGGCCGCTGTGACTGAGGGCATGAGGGAGATTGTTGTCACGCTTTTGATCGCCATCGCGCTGGTGCTTCTTGTGGTCTACCTCTTTTTGCAGGACTGGCGCGCTACCCTGATCCCGATGCTTGCCGTGCCAGTCTCGTTGGTGGGCACATTCATTCTATTCCCGCTGTTTGGCTTCTCCATCAATACGCTTTCGATGTTTGGATTGGTGCTGGCCATCGGCTTGGTAGTAGACGATGCGATTGTCGTCGTCGAAGGCGCACAACGACACATCGAGGAGGGATTGGCTCCCAAGGATGCGGCTCGAAGAGCTATGGAAGAGCTTTCCGGGCCGGTCATCGGCATCGCACTGGTTCTCTCGGCGGTCTTTGTGCCGACAGCCTTTATCCCAGGCATCACCGGCCGGCTCTACCAGCAATTTGCTTTGACCATCGCGATCTCGGTGGTGCTCTCGGCTTTTAACGCCCTCACGCTGAGCCCTGCGCTTGCCGCGCTGCTGCTCCGGCCAAAGAAGGAAAGCCGCGGGCCACTTGCAAGATTCTTTGCTTGGTTCAATCGCATCTTTGAGCGCGCCACTGAGAGCTATGTTCGGGTCTCGGGCGCACTCATTCGCAAGAGCGCAGTCGCAGTGGTCATGCTGGTCATTTGCGGCGTCGCTGCTGGTTTCTTCAGCACTAAACTGCCGTCGAGCTTCCTGCCCGATGAAGACCAGGGCTATTTGTTCATCCACATGCAACTTCCAAATGCGGCTTCACAGGAGAGGACGGCGGCAGCATCGAAAGAAGTTGAGAAGATCCTGAGCGCCACGCCTGGGGTTCGGTACTACAGCAGCTTCGTTGGGTTCAGCTTGCTAAGCAGTGTCCGGACAAGTTACAACGCCTTCTATTTCGTCACTCTTAAGCCATGGAGCGATCGCGAAACAAAAGCGGAACAGTTTCAGGAGATCAAGGCGAGCCTGAACAAACAGCTCAGCAAGCTTCCGCAAGGGACCGCTTTCAGCTTCTCGCCGCCAGCTATCCCTGGAGTCGGCACTTCCGGCGGATTTCAGTTCGTGCTGGAAGACCGTGCGGGAAAGGATCTCCAGTTCCTCTCCGACAACTTGAACAAATTCATTGCCGCCGCTCGCAAGCGGCCCGAGATTGGCTCGATCAGCACCACCTTTCTGCCGAGCGTGCCGCAAAAATTCGTGCGCGTAGATCAGGAAAAAGTGCTTAAGCAAGGTGTGGCCATCAACGATGTTTACCAGAGTATTCAGGCTTTCATGGGCGGGCTGTTCATCAACTATTACAACGATTTCGGCCGTACCTGGCAGGTGTATGTGCAAGCGGAAGCTCCGTACCGGTCGGATATGGCGAACCTGGGGCAGTTCTATGTGCGCAACAACAGAGGGGAAATGGTGCCGCTTACTGCGTTGACGAAGTTCGAATCGCGTGAAGGCCCCGAATTCACGATGCGATACAACGAGTACAGGTCCGCGCAACTAAATGGCAGTGCTGCGCCAGGCTACAGCTCCGAGCAAGCCACGGCGGCCTTGGAAGATGTCTTCAAGCAGACCATGCCCAATGAAATGGGTTTTGACTATATGGGCATGTCTTATCAAGAGCAGAAGGCACGGCGAGGGATCTCGGCTTCGGTCATTTTCGGCTTTTCGTTGGTATTCGTTTTCTTGATTCTTGCTGCACTGTATGAAAGCTGGTCATTACCCTTCAGCGTTTTGTTAAGTACGCCGGTAGCTGTGTTCGGCGCGGTTGGAATGTTGTGGCTGCGCCGGACGGTACTCAGCACTTACTTGCCGGCATACATGGTTCAGATCGAGAGCGACGTGTACTCGCAAATCGGTCTTGTCATGCTCATCGGCCTAGCAGCAAAAAATGCGATTCTGATCGTTGAGTTCGCCAAGGAGGAGTACGAAAAAGGTAAGCCTCTTGTGGATGCGGCGCTTGAAGGCGCCAGGCTCCGCTTGCGGCCGATCCTTATGACCTCTTTCGCGTTCATTCTCGGTTGCGTGCCGCTCTGGACAGCGTCAGGCGCAGGCTCGGTGGCTCGTCAGATTATGGGAACGACCGTAATCGGTGGCATGGTGGCCGCTACCGCGATTGCCATATTCATCATTCCGGCATTTTATGTATTGGTCGAGCGCTTTTCTGAATGGAGAGTACACAGAGTGTCCGCACCTTTGGCGAACCCGTCTCCCGTGACAAATCCCACCCAAGGAGACGACTAATGGGGTACACAAAGAAGTTCGCCACTCTTACCTTATTGTTGGC
>JAOAPL010000082.1 GCA_025462925.1 Acidobacteriaceae bacterium | reverse complement strand
TTGTGGAGGCGAAGAACTGCTTACCGCGACTTTGGCCGTGTCTTCACGCCGACGTTGTTCCATTCGTTTCTCCGACATAGATATACCGGCACTGGTTGGATGTAATTTAGGGCGAAATCGTTGTGGATACTCTGCCCAAAGTTCTTGGGATTCGTATTTTTTCAGCCTGGAAATTGCATCCCAATCAAGGGCGGAGATGCTATGGCCAAAGAGTCTGTCGTTGACATCAACGGGCGCAGGTTGAAGCTTTCAAATCTGGACAAGGTGCTTTATCCCGCGGTGGGATTCACCAAGGGCCAAGTGATCGATTATTACGTTCGCGTCGCTCCGGTGTTGCTGCCGCACCTGCGAGATCGACCGTTGACGATGAAGCGCTATCCCGAAGGCGTGAATGGGATGTTCTTCTATGAGAAGTCGTGCCCAAAACATCTGCCAGAATGGGTAGCCACTGCACCGATATGGAGTGAAGGGCGCAACGACTACATGGATTACTGCCTTATCCAGGACCTGCCTACGTTGGTGTGGGCGGCAAATCTTGCCGACCTCGAGTTACACACATCCCTTTCACTGGCGAAAGACATCATGCGTCCGACGATGATGGTGTTTGATCTCGATCCGGGCCCTCCCGCCGACATCGTCCTCTGCTGCCAAGTCGCACTATGGCTGCGCGAGATGTTCCAGGAGTTCGGTCTAGAGGCGTTTCCCAAAACATCCGGCTCAAAAGGGTTGCAAGTTTACATACCGCTGAACACGCCCGTTACTTACGACATTACCAAGCCATTCGCGCACGCTATCGCCCGAGTTCTCGAACATCGCCATCCGCAATTGATCGTCTCCGATATGAAGAAGGCGCTGCGAGTGGGAAAAGTCTTCGTCGATTGGAGCCAGAACGACGACCACAAGACGACTGTGAATGTTTATTCGCTGCGGGCGAAGGAGACTCCGACTGTTTCGACGCCCGTCACATGGGACGAAGTAGTAAAGTGTTTGAAGAAGAAAGATCCTGAAATGCTGGTATTTACTTCTGATCAGGTTCTTGAACGCGTGTCGAAGCATGACGATTTGTTTGAGCCGGTGCTGAAGCTGAAGCAACAGCTTCCGAAAACAAAGGACATGCCGGAGGAATTGGCGGAGCAGTATCAGCGGCTTGTCCCTAAAGCAAAGGCATCGCGAGAAGAGAAGCCAACACGGAGCCGCAAGGCAACTACAAAGACGCGATAATAAGGAATGGCGCAAGAAATCTACGCAGGTACGTCTGGCTGGGCTTATGCGGGATGGAAGCCCGAGTTCTATCCAAAAGAGGTCCGCAGCAAAGACTTCCTGAATTACTACGCCATTCAGTTGAACAGCGTTGAAGTGAACTTTACCTTTCGCAGCCTGTTGAAAGCGAAAACGGCGGAATCGTGGCTGGCCAATACACCGCCGGGGTTCGTATTTACATTCAAAGCCCATCAGGCGATCACGCACTTCCGGCGATTACGAGAGACGGATGAGATCGTAAAGAAGTTCTTTGCGACGCTGGAGCCGTTCTGGGAAGCGAAGAAGATTGGAGCCATTCTGATCCAGCTGCCGCACAACATGAAGTCGGATGCGCCTTTGCTGGAGGATTTTCTCGCGGGACTACCGAAGGGCGCGAGGTATGCCGTCGAATTCCGGAATGCGAGCTGGCTCAACGATGACGTCTATGATGTCCTCAAGCAACGGAATGCGGCAATCTGCGTGACCGAAGGGGAAGCGGAACTTACTACGCCGGACATCGTGACCGCCGACTTCAGCTATTACAGATTTCGTCGCGAAACGTACACAACTAAGCGCATTCAGCAACTGGCAGAGCAATTCACGGGGGCGTCGGTGTCGCCGGTATTTTCTTACTTCAAACATGAGGAGACGCCCGAAGGCGCGCTGAACGCGGTGAAACTCCGGCGCACGCTTGCGGGTGGAGCCGAAAACTGCCTAGTAGTTTCACCGGTGGCACCATTTTGATTACTTTCCTCAGTGTCCGATAACGGGCATACTGCAAGCGTGTCTGCCGCAAACTCCAATGAGCGCGTGATCACCGGCTTTGTTGCTTACCTCAAAGTGGAGAAGGGACTCGCCGCGCTCACGATAGCCGCTTATAAGCGCGACATGGGACAGTTCGCGGAATTCCTGCATAAGAACAACTCTCGCGGATTGACGCAAGCGACGCGCGAAGACGTGCGCGATTTTCTCGCAGACCTCTCGAAGAATCAGGTTGAGGGACGATCGATTGCGCGCAAGGTTTCAACGCTGCGGCACCTTTACAAGCATTTATTGCTGGATCGGCAGATCAAACACGACCCCACCCTCAACATCGACTCGCCGAAACAATGGAAGATCCTGCCTAAGGCACTCTCGAGGTCAGAGGTGGAATCGCTAATCGCGGCTCCGCGCGCGACATCCGACAAAAAGCATGCAGAGGCTCTGGCGCTGCGCGACAAAGCGATGCTGGAGATGTTTTACGCCGGAGCGGTGCGGGTTTCGGAGATCACCTCTGTAAGAGTGATTGACCTGAAGCGCGACCAGGGCTGCGTGATCGTCCGCGGTAAGGGCGATAAGGAACGAATTGTCCCGCTTGGACGTTCTGCATTGGAAGCAATAGAAAAATATTTGCGAGCTGCGCGGTCGGTCTTGGCTGGCGCAAAGAACTCGCCGTATCTTTTTCTCGCCAAGGGAGCGCATGGCCTCACGCGAAATCGGGTATGGCAGATGGTGAATGCAGCTTCGAAGGGGGGCAGACACGCAAGCCCGCATATGCTTCGACACAGTTGCGCGACACACATGGTGGAAAACGGCGCCGATCTGCGCACTGTCCAGACCATCCTGGGACACGCCGACATCTCGACGACGCAGGTTTATACGCACATGGCTCTTGATCGGCTGAAGAGCGTTTACAGGAATCATCATCCCCGGGCTAAGGGTAAGAAGTGAAACCAGCCGCAACCAGTAAATTGCAGAAGCCTACCGCAGACTTCCTGCGGTATCTGCGCACCGAGCGCAAGTGTTCGCAGCACACGGTAGCCGCGTATGAGAAAGATCTGACGAAGTTCGGGAAATTCATTGGACCGGATGTTTCGTGGAAGGATATCGACCACCTGCTCATCCGCGCTTTTCTTGCGGAACTCTTTGAGCAAGGATTGAGCAAGCCTTCGGTGGCGCGAGCGCTGGCAGCGCTGCGGTCGATTTTCAAATGGCTGGCGCGGGAAGGCGCGGTAAAGCAGAATCCCGCCAAGCTGGTTTCCACTCCGAAATTACCGAAGACATTGCCGCGCGTGCCAACGATAGAAGAGATCAACACGGTTCTTGATGGTGACATCTCCGAAAAAGCGGCGTTTCCAGAACGCGACCGCTTGATCTTCGAACTGCTTTACGGCTGCGGCATTCGAAACTCAGAGCTGGTGGGAATCGATTTGAATGATATTCGCCGCTCGGATGAGTCAATCCTCGTGCGCGGAAAAGGGAAGAAGGAGCGGTTGGTGCCGCTGATGGGTTCGGCAGAAGAAGCGCTGGGCGCGTATATGCCGGCGCGAGATGCTGTCCTGATTCACCATAAGAAATCAACCAGCGCGTTACTGGTGAACGGACGCGGCTCACGGCTCACGGACCGCAGCGTCCGCCGCATCGTGAAGCAGATCGCCATCAGTATGGGATTGCCCTCTGATGTGCATCCACACACGCTACGTCATGCATTCGGGACGCACATGTTGGAGGAGGGCGCTGACCTGCGTTCCATCCAGGACTTGCTTGGACACGAGCGCCTCTCCACTACCCAGCGGTACACGCAACTTACCATCAGCCATGTGATGCAGGTCTACGACAAGACCCATCCCAAAGCGAAGTAGACTGCTAGGACCTGATCTGAATCCTGAATCCCGTGTCTTGCGATGGGCCGTCAGGATCGAGTCCTTGAGCAGCGGCGACCAGGAGCAAAGCCTGCAATATCGGCATGCGGACTCCATCGACATGTGCCAGGGTGGTAGAGCTATCCAAGCGGATTCCCGTTATCGTTACTCGCGTCATGGAATCAAATCCCGGCCTTGCCAAGAGCGGGAGGTCAGGAGATTTGTCCAACGACTTGCGAAAGAGGTCTTCGCCCAGGGCGTACGCTTGATCAAGTGTGGTTGTGAAACCTTCGCTGTCTTTCATCGCAGCCTGCGCTTGTGCAAGTCCCACTAAGATCTTTAGCTTGTCAGCAGGTTCCTTGGCGGTGGACATCGCTTCACGCGCACTCTTGAGCATTTGTGCCGCACGCTCAGGATCAGACTTGTTGACCTCGGCGGCGATACGAGCGTCAGTTGCGGCGCGGATCACCGGATCGTGGATCTCCGAGGCAACTTTCACCGCCTGACTCGGATTGTCCTTGACCAGTTCGTCTACTTCGCGTGACTTCATCTCTTCCATCATGTTTGCCATCGGAAGAGGCCCACTTCCTGAGCCGCCCATGAACATGCCGACCCTTTGCGGTCCTGCTTGGTTCGTTGCCGATTCATTCAGATTCGCGGCAGCACGCAAGCCATCGTTCTGAGCCTCCAGTTTCTTTGCCCATTCGGGATCTATGTCCCGAATCATCGGGAGCAGTTGGAACAAAATGAGGCTGCTGGCTCCGCTCATCGTCGCCGACCCACGCCCGGTGGAGATGACCACGCTGGTATTGCTGTTCTTATCTTTCGTGTCCAAAGCATCGCTGACCAATTGGCTCAGTATGTCCTTCAGCATTGGAACTGGGATCAGGGCGCGGTTCATGTTCAAGAACATACCCATCTGTTGAGCAGATTGGTCGCTACGAGCACGCCGAGAAAAGAATGAAATGGCTTCATTGGTAAGCGATTGGGCTTTTTCAGCGTCTTTGCGATTCAATTGGCGAATAATCGGGCCCATTGCCATGTACGGGTAATTTCCCGATTCGCCAAGCTGTCGCGCCGCTGCTTGCAGTGAGTCGATCCCCTCAGCGCCTCGTTTCTGCCAGACCTTTTGAAATAGCATAGTGGCCGCCGGAGCACGCATGTCAGGAGCGGGCCGTCCATCACTTCGGGGAGCAGGGGCTTCCATGCGGGCCAGCAATTCGAGGCCGTGATCAGGATCGTTTTCCGACACCGCCATCATTGCGGTCATCTCATTCTGGCTGCGCTGCGCATCGTTGGGAAGTCCGGATGAAACCTGAAAGACTTCGTCCGCCCAGGCCTTGGACTGCTCTTTCATTGTCTTTGTGGATGCTTGCGCCAGTCGCGCCAGGAGAAACGCCCGTTCGCTATCGCTGAGTTGCTTCGACATTCCGGAGGCGCGGGTCAAGAGGTCCTTTGCCAACTGTTCGTTGGCCGCTTTTTCCTTTTTCTTTTCCGGGGTCTCGACGACCTTCTTGTCCTCTGCTTTACGCTGCGGAGGCTCTCGCATTTCGATCTGTGCAGTCATCGGCAGAGACACTGCTGCAGCCAAGGTGAAGGAAAGCAAAGTTCGGGAACCACCTCTGATTATCGACATCAACATTCCTCCAGTTAGAAGCGAATCGACACGGGCCCGATGGTTTGGACGTAGAGCATTATTATTTGTAAGCAGAAACTTTCCCCGGGAATGATGCTAGGCGGTGGTGGATGCCGTCAATATGTTTTCTGAGTTTTTCTGGTGTAAAGGCAGCCAGAGAGCCAGAACACGGTTTCTCAGCTCCGTTGTCATCTGTTCCTGAGCGGCTTCCGGTGTAGCGGCATTTTGCGGCGGAAAGATAGGATCGCCGATCGCGATCTGCAACCGGTGAAATCCGTGGAAGCCTTTGCCGCGCGGCCAGGCATGATGAAAACCTTCGAGCGCAACGGGAACAATGGGCACGTTGTGATGCACTGCAAGAATCGCAGCGCCCTTTTTAAAAGTTTTCAGAGTGCCGTCAATGGAGCGCTCGCCTTCGGGATAGAGCACCAGGATCTTGCCTCGCTTCAATCCAAAAGAGCCAGCGCGCATTGCCGGCACAAGATTTGCGTCAGGGTCCACCGGGATGAGCTTGAGCGTCCGAGCAAGTATTTTCATTGGGCCGCTGCCAAATATCTCGCTGGTGCCCACGTAAAACAGGTCTTTGAAGATGAAATAAGGCAATTGCGAGGAGACGATGGGCCCATCGAGAAAACTTTGGTGATTGGGACTGAGAACGAACGGGCCGGACTTCGGCAACTTTTCGAGTCCGGTGATCTTCATCCGGAAGAGCAATCTTGTGAGAGGTCCAACGACGTGCAGCAGTGCGTACCAGATGTGAGTGGCGATGGGACGGTCTTCTTCGATGGCAAGGACTTC
>JAOAPL010000074.1 GCA_025462925.1 Acidobacteriaceae bacterium | reverse complement strand
CGACCTTCAAGGTCGCACGGCTGCCAAAGCTATTCATTCCACTCTCCGTTGTGCAACCTTTGATTTTACCGCAGGAGAGAGCGAGAGCAGCGAGTTCACCGTTGCGGCTTTAACGAACACCAACGCTGAGGACCAGAATTGCGAACGCTGCAATCAATCCACACGTTCTTAACCAATGGTACAGATCCCAGCGGTCCTCCTGCTGTCGCCAGTCGCCGGGAAGGGATTCCGGTGTCCATCTGGCGATCCGGTTGTTGATAGGCACCGGACCTACGAGCGAAAACAAGACAGCGAAGACTTGGATGATGAGAGCGATTGCCGCGAGCCGCCACGCAGTCTGGTTCAGATGCTCGAAAGGTAGCAGGAGTAGAAGATTCAGCAAGGTAGAGCCTGGCATCCAAAATGGCATCACGCGACCAAACAGTGCAGCCAATGATGAGCGTACCAATATGTGCGCTTCCAGCGGTTGCCGTTTGAGCGTGGGATGCGCAAACGCTGCCACGTTTAGCTCACTTCCACACATCAGGCCAAGCACTAACACCGCAAGGAGGTGAAGCGTCATAGGTATAAACTCCGGCGGTTTAGATGTTGCTTAGGGACAGCCGATGCAGATTCCAAACTGACCCACTATCTCCGCGATGGATGGTAAAGATCGAAAATCGAGTAGGTGACGCCGATGAAAAATGTGGCTGGAGCCTCATCGCCGCGAATGCCGAAGTTCATGCCGGAGTCGAAGACGAGTCGCGGACGCATTTGATATGTGGCCGCAGCCAACAGCGACGTGGTTCCGCGGATATTCGCGTTCTGGTGCGTGACGCCCCAGATCTCCGCCGTCGCGCCCCACTTGCCTTTGACCGGATGCGAGAAAGCCAGAGTGGGAATGAACAAGTGGTCGTACCCTGCGGAGTCCGGTCGTTTCAGGAAGACGTAGCCGAGATTTGTGTCCACGTGCCACTTGCCGAAATCTTTGCTGAACAGCGCCTTGATCTCATGATCGAACTTGCCGGAGCCGAAAGTAACTGGCGCAGTCGGCACCTTCGTGAGATACGCGAGCGCAATGGTGGGCACGGCTTTTTTCTGGCGGACAATGCGCCATTGCACTCCCACTGTGGTGTCGCCCACGCCCATTTTATGATGATCGGAATCGTGGAACATGGTATTGCTTCCGATGCGCAGTTCGAAATTTCTCGCGAACGCGAATTTGAGAAGCCCATCAAAAGATTGATTGCTCTTCGCGGCAGAAAATCCATATTCGATCTCGGCGACGCCGAATTGCGTGATGTCGGCTGGATCGGTGACGGTCGGCCGATTCGGATTAGCAATGATCGGGTCCTCCGGCCCGGATTGGCCGAGGACGGTGGTCGTCAAAAACATCAGAACCAAGAACAGAGTTGTATGAATCGGTATCAGCCGTCAGCTCCTGAAGGTCTGTACTAACAACCAGGCGTTCAATCCGGCAATGACAATTGCCGTTGTCCACGCCAGCGACTTTAACCACGGCGCGTTCACAAACTCGCCCATCTTCTTTTTGTCACTAGTGAACGCAACCAATGGAAAGACGGCAAAGCTCAATTGCATGCTGAGGATGACCTGGCTGAAGATGAGTAGGCGCGCGGTGCCGCTCTCGCCAATGAAGACTGTAACGATAATTGCGGGAATGATTGCAACGAGGCGCGTGATCAGCCGACGAAGCCAGGGCTTCAAGCGAATGTTGAGGAAGCCTTCCATCACGACTTGGCCGGCGAGTGTGCCGGTCAGCGTGGAGTTTTGTCCTGATGCCAACAAGGCCAGCGCGAAGAGCGTGCTCGCGCCGGTAACGCCCAGCAAAGGTGTGAGCAGTTTGTACGCATCTCCGATCTCCGCGACTTCGGTGTGTCCGTTGCGATAAAACACGGCCGCCGACACAATCAAGATAGCCGCATTCACGAACAGAGCCAGCGTCAATGCGACGGCCGAATCGATCTGCGAGAACTTGATGGCTTCTCGTTTGCCCGCAGGCGTGCGCTCGAAGTTGCGCGTCTGCACCACGGACGAATGAAGATAGAGATTGTGCGGCATGACTGTCGCCCCCAGGATGCCGATACCGATGTACAGCATCTCGCGATTTTTAAAGAACTGCGTTGAGGGCACTAATAGGCCATGAGCAATCGCCCCCATCTCCGGGCGAGAGAACAATATTTCAAGTCCGAAACAGAATCCGACCACTCCGATGAGTGTGATCACCAATGCCTCAATGTAGCGGAACCCGCGATTCTGCAAGTAGAGAATGATCAGTACATCGCCTGCGGTAATGCACACCCCCCAAATCAGCGGGATGCCAAAGAGGAGTTGCAACCCGATCGCCGAGCCGATGACTTCGGCAAGATCGCAAGCGGCAATCGCAATCTCAGCCGCAATCCACAAGAGAAGAGTTACAGGGCGGCTAAAGTGAGCGCGACAGGCTTGTGCGAGATCGCGCCCGGTGGCGACTCCCAGTTTTATGCAGAGGCTCTGCAACAGGATCGCCATCAGGTTTGAGAGCATGATGACAAACAGCAAGCTGTAGTTGAATTTTGCGCCGGCAGCCAGGTCAGTAGCCCAGTTGCCGGGGTCCATGTAACCGACGGCGACTAAGAAACCGGGTCCGGCAAAGGCCAGCAACTTGCGAGCAAAGCCCGCGTTTTTTGGAATTGTGAGGCTGGAGTGGACTTCAGGAAGGCTGGGAGAGCCTGCGGCTAATCGCCACGTGCTGACCGGCGGAGTTGTAGATGTTTCGCTCAAATCCCAAACCCTATGTCTGCTTCCGCCATTAACGGAAATAGATGAATGGATATTAACTGTAGTTAACTGGGTTGGTCAAGCTACGTAGCGTGCGCATGGGAATGGCGGCGGCTATTGCGCGACTTTGGACTGACCCACACTTTCTCCGCTACTGGCTGGCCGACTGAGACGGTACCCGTGCCGGTTTTGATGGTGAGAGTCTGGTCGTAGTTGCGGGCCAGCAACTCCAAGCCTGATCCCGGGCGCATGCCCCGCTCTTCCAGGAATTCCAGCAGCTTGCGGTCGCGTTCATAGACGCTCTCCACGGAGTAGGTGTTTCCCGGTTCGGCATCAGAAAGCAACCTCATTCCGCGCTTGCGCCGCGTCGCCGGATTTTCAGGCGTGGCCTCATTCCCGTGTGGACACGCGCCTTTTCGGCCAAGCTTTTTGGCCAGCTTTGCCTCGAAATCCGCGGAGACTGCATGCTCCAGCCGCTCGGCTTCGTCATGCACTTTGTACCACTCCATGCCGAAGACTTCGGACAACATGCGTTCGATCAAGTGGTGACGATTGGCTGTGCGCCTGGCGATCTCCCGTCCAGCAGAGGTCAGTTGCACGCGGCCGTCGGCACGGACTTGGACGAGGTTGTCCTTCTTCAGGCGACGCAGCGCCATGGTCACAGCCGGCGGCGAGACCTTGAGCCAGTGCGCCAACGTGGCGGAAATCACGTTCTCGCCCTCGCACTCGGCTTCGAGAATTGCTTTGAGGTAGTCTTCTTTAGATACGGTTATCATTCGCGTTCGCTCGTACGATACCAGCGTACACCAGTTGTGGTTAACCGCAGTTAAGAATTGTTCACGAAACAAAATGAGACGAAAGCAGCTACAATGGCTGCCTCTAAAAATCCTTTTCGGAGTGCGTATGTCTTTTCGAAGATTTCTGTTGGGGGCGGCTTTTGCCGCTTCGCTCGTGTCCGTCTCTTTTGCGCAGCAAGATGACTATTCCAAGGTCGAGATCAAAGTCCAGAAAGTTGCTGGCACGGTTTACATGCTGGTGGGGGCTGGAGGAAACATCGGAGCGTCGGTGGGTGATGACGGAATCGTCCTCGTCGACGATCAGTTTGCGCCGCTCGCGCCAAAGATCCAGGCCGCGCTAAAAGGCATTACCGACAAACCTGTGCGGTTCATCATCAACACGCATTATCACGGCGATCACACTGGTGGAAACGCAGAATTCTCGAAGCTGGGTACAATCATTGCGCAGGAGAACGTCCGCAAGCGCCTGATCGAAGGCAGCACAACGCCGTTGGGCACTACACCGCCTGCGCCCAAAGCCGCGCTGCCGATCATCACCTTCAATGATCGTGCGTCCGTTCACCTCAATGGAGAAGATATTCGCGCCATCCACTTCCCTGCCGGACACACTGACGGCGACAGCGTGATCTTCTTCACGCAATCCAACGTCATCCACATGGGCGACGACTTTGTGACTTACGGATTTCCTTTTGTCGATGTTAATAATGGCGGCTCAGTGAGTGGCATGATAGCGGGGGTCGAAAAAGTCCTTGCGGCAGCGCCACCTGACGCCAAATACATTCCCGGACACGGTCCGCTCTCGACTGCTGACGACGTCCGCAAGTTCGTGCAGATGCTGAAGGACACTCGTGGACTGGTTGCCGACGCGGCGAAAAAAGGCCGAACCGCCGCGCAGATGAAGGAAGCCAAGATCATGGCCAAGTTCGAAGACCAGTATGGCAAAGGATTCCTTAAGAGCGACGATTGGATTGATACGCTCTACGCCGACGTGACCGCAAACAAATCAGCCGCGCCGTATCACAATCACGGGCACGCGGATGAGGCTCCAGCGAAGAAGAAATAGAGTTGTGGGGCATGGCGTTAGTCGTGCCCCCACAGCTCACCCATCCAGCTTCTTCGTCAACAGCTCATTCACAACCGCAGGACTCGCCTGTCCTTTGCTTGCTTTCATGACCTGTCCCACAAAGAATGCAGCGACGGTCTTCTTGCCGCCGCGATATTGTGCCAGCTGATTCGGATTTGCCGCGATTACATCGTCAATGATCTTTTCGATGGCCGAAGTATCGGTGATCTGCTGTGGCTTTTCCTTCTCGTAGATAGCTGGGAAATCTTCGCCACGCTCGAAGGCGAGATCGTAGAGGTCTTTCAACATTTTTCCGGAGATGGCGTTCGACTCGACCAAGTCCGCGGACATCGCCACGCCTTTCATCGAGATCGGCGACTGCTCCATATCCAGGCCATTGGCTTTGAGACGTCCCATCAACTCGCCTTGGACCAGATTCGCGACGCGCTTCGGATTCTTGGAATGCTTGGCTGCTTCCTCAAACTGGTCGGCACGGCTGCGGGTCGCAGTAAGGACTCCGGCGTCCTGCTCGGTGATACCGTAATCAGCGACCAGGCGCGCGCGACGCGCTTCGGGCAATTCGGGCATCGTCTTCTTGATCTCGGCCTGCCATTCGGCATCGACGACGAGCGGAAGCAGATCGGGTTCCGGGAAATAGCGGTAGTCGTGTGCTTGCTCTTTCGAGCGCATCGAATACGTCTTGCCTTCGTTGGAGTTGTAAAGACGGGTCTCCTGCGCGACGCGTCCGCCGGATTCGATCAACTCCACCTGGCGCTCAATCTCATACTCCAGCGCCTGCTTTATGAAGCGGAATGAATTCACATTCTTGACTTCGGCCTTGGTGCCAAACTCTTTCTGTCCGCGCGGACGCACGCTGATGTTCGCATCGCAGCGCAGCGATCCCTCTTCCATGTTGCAATCGCTCACGCCTGTGTAGAGGATGATCTCCTTCAATCGCGTGAGATATTCGTGGGCCTCGTCCGAAGTGCGCATGTCCGGCTCGCTGACAATCTCTACGAGCGGCACACCGCTGCGGTTCAGGTCAATGTAGGTGTACTTGTCGGAATCAGGAAAGCCGTCGTGCAGGCTCTTGCCTGCATCCTCTTCCATGTGCAGTCGCGTTATGCCGATGCGCTTCGATGCGCTATTTACCTTGATGTCGATGTGGCCGTGCTCTGCGATAGGCTTGTCGTACTGCGAGATCTGGTATCCCTTGGGCAGGTCAGGATAAAAATAATTCTTGCGCGCGAAGATGCTGGTCTCGCGGATCTGGCAATTCAGTGCCATTGCGGCGAGCGTGGCAAATTCAACCGCGCGCTTGTTCAGCACCGGCAATGCGCCGGGTAGGCCGAGGCAGACAGGACAGACGTTCGTGTTCGGCGGAGCGCCGAATTTTGTCGAGCAGCCACAGAAGGCTTTGGTCACCGTCAAAAGCTGGACGTGGACCTCAAGCCCGATCACGACTTCATATTTCTGGATTGCGGCGGAGAGTGTCTCCGAAGCGGTAGCCATAGCTGTTGATTATAAAACTAAAGGCGGTTGTCGACCGTTCGCTGCGCTCAGAATGGGGCACCTGCAGGGGGAAACACCGTAATGCTGCCTTCAGAAAAGATAACCCATCCTACTTGAAGATGTGCTTCCCAAGTCTCATATCGAAGTGAGTCAGAGAAAACTTCCAAAAAGTAACCGTTCTCGAACAGCAACTGCGTATCCCAGAGATCGGAAATCAATATTGAAACCACCTTCAGCCCTGAAAGGTGCTTAAGAAATTCGCCTGAAACCAGATTCTTAGGATCCCCGCTTCCAATCAGCAAGTTGTTTCTAAAAATCAAGCGCCACGCGGACTGCGTTGAAAACTCGGATTTATCTCCAAAAATAAGCCTCAGTTGGTACTCATAACTGTCAACCCCTACGATCCCTTTGCCAATGAGTCCCGACAAAAGCTGTCGTGCGTGATCAAGTTCGGCAATTGACATATGAATCTCCTGTGCAGACCGCGGCCTAAAAGCCGACGCGCTTGCCCGCCTTCATTGCAGACATCATCTTCTCAATGCGGCTCTGGCGCGTCTCTTCCCTCTTTGCTTCGCCTATCGCGCGCACCCATTCTTTCTTGCAAGTGAATGAGAGCGAGTCCCACGTTTTCTGTGCAGTCTTGTTCGTGGCGATAATCTTCTTGATGGAAGTAGGCACCTCGACGACGCGCTCTTCCCTATCGCGCTCGATCAGCACGTCTGCAAGGTCGCCAGCTTTGCACTTGGCTCTTTCGCGCATCTCTTTGTTCACCACAAAGAAATGCCCCGAACCCATGTTGCAGAGCGAGCTGCGGAACTTGAATCCATTCACCGTGCCTTTGATAGGTACACGCGCCTTGGTGCCGAAAATTGTAGGCACATCAAACGGAGGGCGAACCGCAGCCGCATCGGACTTGGTATCGCCTTCGAGTTTTACTCGGAACTCAAAGGGGCCATCGCCAGGGGCGAATTGATTCTTCGTAGCCATGTTGAACCTCAGGGGCTAAAGCCCCGGATATTTAAGCGGCCTTTCGGCACGGCTGAAGCCGTGCCCTTTCAAAGCAACCCGTCGCATTCGGCACGGCTGAAGCCGTGCCCTGACTAGCCCGTGCCCTGGCAAAATCATTTCCGGTTAACGACTGAAAACCCTCACGTTAGCTTCGCCCATTCGACTTCGCTCAGGGCAGGCTACCGTGGGGCACCCCGCAGGTTAAATCTCACGTTTTGGAAACGCTCTATTTCTTAACCGCCTTCGCGCCGATATCACGCCGGTACTGCATGCCTTCAAACTTGATCTTGTCCACGGCTTCGTAGGCACGCTGGAGGGCTTCGTCGAGCGTTGCACCGCGGGCGGTCACTCCCAGCACCCGACCACCGGTGGTCACGATGTCGCGGTCAGTTCTGCCGGTACCTGCTTGGAAGACCTTGACTCCGGGGACTGCGTCGGCTTCAGTGATGCCGGAGATCTTTTTCCCCGTCTCGAACGTGCTGGGATATCCGCCGGAAGCAATCACCACGCACACAGCGGGGTCGGGACTCCACTTGAAATCGCCGTCACTGACGCGTCCTTCGATTGCGGCTTCGAAGGCGTCGACAATGTCAGATTCCAATCGCATGAGCACGGCTTGCGTTTCCGGATCGCCGAAGCGGCAATTGAATTCGAGGACTTGCGGGCCGCGCGCGGTCATCATCAGTCCCACATAAAGGATGCCGCGATACTCGGCCTCTTCCGCCTTCATGCCCGCAATCACCGGTCGCACAATGTGCGCCAGCAGCCACTCCTGCATTTGATGATCGAGCAAGCTGTCGGTTGAGTACGCGCCCATGCCGCCGGTGTTGGCGCCCGTGTCACCTTCGCCAACGCGCTTGTGGTCTTGCGCGGGCACGAGCGGCGCAACGCGCTCACCATCGCTGAGCACGAGGAATGAAAGCTCTTCGCCATCGAGAAATTCTTCCAGCACCACGCTGGAGCCAGCGCTGCCCAGGCGAGTGCCGCTCAACATTTCCATTGCAACTTCGGCGGCTTCTTCGCGATTGTGCGTGATCACCACGCCCTTCCCGGCGGCAAGGCCGTCTGCCTTTACGACGATCTTTCCGTGGAAGTGAGGCAGGGCTGCTCGCAGCTCTGTCTCATTTGGACAGACAGCGTAATGCGCCGTGGGAATGTTGTGCCGGCGCATGAATTCTTTTGCGAATCCCTTGCTGGCTTCCAGTTGCGCTGCTGCTTTGGTGGGGCCAAAGACGCGCAATCCGCGCTTCGTCAGCTCGTCCACCACGCCAAGAGCTAAGGGAAGTTCGGGACCGATGACGGTAAGGTCAGGTTGGATGCGCGATGCGATGCCGAGTAGCGCGTCAATGTCTTTGCCATCCCACGCGATGCACTCGACGCCGGGCTCGGCGCAGATGCCGCCGTTGCCGGGAGTGCAGAAAATTTGGGATACACGTGGCGATT
>JAOAPL010000034.1 GCA_025462925.1 Acidobacteriaceae bacterium | reverse complement strand
AAAGTCGCCGACATGCAATGCCTGCCCGACAACCTCAAAGACCGCAGCTACTACCATCCCACCAATGAAGGCTACGAACGCGAATTACAGAAACGCATGGAAGAGATCAAGAAGGCCCTGAACAAATAACCGCCTTTTTTCCTTTACCTCCATCCCGCCTTCCAAATACCCTACTTCTTCGCAATTCTTCGCCTAGGAGCCATCGTGAAAATCCGCGCTTTTCTCGTCGTACTCATTCTCACAACGCTTTCATCTGCACAGGGCCCGCAGACTCCCGCAACTCTCACTCCGCCGGATAGCGTCATCACCGAAGGTATCCCAGCTATTCCCGCGGCGCTCGCAGAAAAGGTCGGACGATATAGCGAATTCCGTTCCGCCGCGATTCAAAGCTGGAATCCAACGCGACATGAGATTTTGATCACCACCCGCTTCGCCGACACCAACCAGATCCACATGGTCAAAATGCCCGGCGGCGCCCGCACTCAGCTGACGTTTTCCACTGAGCGCTCCGGCGGCGCGCGCTTCCAGCCGAAAAAGGGAAAGTCTTTCGTCTTCAATCGCGACATCGGCGGCGGCGAGTGGTTCCAGCTTTATCGATATGACCTCGCGTCCGGCGACGAGACTCTGCTCACGGACGGCAAGTCGCGCAACACCGCCATGGTCTGGGACCACAACGGAGACCGCATCGCCTACAGTTCCACGCGGCGCAACCACAAAGACACTGACATCTACGTCATGGATCCTGCCAATCCCAGAACTGACAAGATGCTGCTGCAAGTGGACTCCGGCGGCTGGGCCGCAACGGATTTTTCTCACGACGGAAAACAATTGCTCGTTCAGGAAGAACTGTCAGTCAGTGAGTCCTACATCTGGCTCGTCGACTTCGCCACAGGCACAAAGAAACTACTCACGCCCAAAGGTGGCGACAAGACTTTCTTCGGCGACGCGAAATTCAGCGCCGACGGTAAATCCATCTACGCCAGTACTGACAAGGGTTCGGAATTCCACCGTATCGCGCGCATCGAACTTGCTTCCGGCAAAACGACATTTCTCACCACGTCAATTCCCTGGGACGTTGAAGAATTCGATCTCACCGAGGATGGAAAGACCATCGCCTTCCTTACGAATGAGAACGGCATCAGCAAGCTGCACTTCATGGACACAGCAACCGGAAAATCTATTTCCTCGCCAAAACTGCCAGTCGGAGTAATAAGCGGATTGACTTGGCACGAGAACGGCCGCGACATCGCATTCTCATTGACCTCTGCGCGCTCGCCTGCGGACGTCTACTCCGTGAATCTATCCACATCGGCCGTCAGTCGTTGGACATTCAGCGAGACGGGCGGACTGAACACCGCCAACTTCTCTGAACCCGAACTGGTGAAATGGAAGAGCTTTGATGGAAAAGAGATCTCCGGCTTCCTCTATCGCCCTCCGGCAAAGTTCACTGGTAAGCGTCCCGTGATCACCAACATTCACGGCGGCCCCGAAGGACAATCCCGCCCCAGTTTCCTCGGGCGCAACAACTACTTCCTCAACGAACTCGGCGTCGCCATCATTTATCCGAATGTCCGCGGCTCTCTCGGCTACGGGAAATCGTTTGCCTCATCCGATAACGGCTTCAAACGCGAAGACACCTACAAGGATATCAACGCCTTGCTTGACTGGATCAAAGCCAATCCGGCGCTCGACGGAGATCGAATCCTCGTGACCGGCGGCAGCTACGGCGGACACATGACCCTCGCCGTCGCCACCAACTACAACGACAAAATCTGTTGCTCGATTGACGTGGTTGGGATATCCAGCCTGGTTTCGCTGCTGGAACACACTGAGGAGTATCGCCGCGACCTGCGCCGCGCGGAATATGGCGACGAACGCGACCCTAAAATGCGAGAGTTCATGACGCGTACCGCCCCACTGACGAAGGCCGCGAACATCACCAAGCCCATCTTCGTGGTGGCGGGCAAGAACGATCCCCGCGTGCCCAAATCGGAAGCTGACCAGATGGTGGCAAAAGTCCGCGAGAACAAGACCCCTGTCTGGTATCTGGTCGGCAAGAATGAGGGACACGGCTTCCAGAAGAAAACCAATCAGGATTACCAGTTCTACGCCACCATCCTCTTCATGCAGGAGTTTCTGCTGAAGTAGTTTTTGCTTTATCCCGAACGAAGTGAGGGAGCCCTATCGCTCTGCAACCTGCGCGCCAGAGGCGCGTCATGTTTATAGCCCACGAATGACAAAGAGGACGAGCGCCGTAGGCGCGACACACGGCAATGGCTTAGATTTCGGGTTCTGAACTAGAAACTAGAAACTAGGAACTGTGCCGCAGGCACTTATAATTGCATCATGGACGACCAACAATTCCGGCAACGCGCCGAAACCTCTATCGACGCACTAAAGAAGGCGCTCTACACAGCGGAAGAATCCGCCGACTTCGAGGTTGAAGAACAGCACGGCGTCTTGAATCTCGTCTTTGACGACCCGCCGGCAAAATTCGTGATCACGCCCAACGCGCCCGTCCGGCAGATTTGGATTTCCGCTCTCTCCACCAGTTTCAAACTCGACTGGTCAGATGCTGCTGTAGATTTCGTTCTGGAAAAGACCGGCGAGCCATTGAAGCCACTCGTCGCCCGCCTCGCCAACGAACAACTCGGCGAAGAAGTCGTCAATCTCTCGCGCCTTTCGTAGCGCCGGCGTCTCGCCGGCTGTCCTGCGGGCGTCTCGCCCGCAGAACTCGCCCCGGAATTCACCGCTCCGCAATCCGCTCCAACGTCTGCCAGAACTCGCCAAACGATATGCTCGCCGCATCCGCGCCGTTGATTTGGCTTTCTCCAGACGCTCTCAATGCGGCAATCGCAAACGCCATCGCGATCCGATGGTCTCCGTAGGAATCAATCTCGGCGCCATGCAATTGCTGTTTGCCGGGAATCGTCCACCCGTCCTCATGCTCTTCCACGCGCGCGCCCATGCGACGCAAATTCTCTGTGACCGCTGCGATTCGGTCTGATTCCTTCACCCGCAACTCCCGCGCATCACGGATTTCCATTCCCTCCTCCGTGTATGGCGCGATTGCCGCCAATACTGGCAGTTCGTCAATGAGCTGCGCCGATTGCGCTCCGGATACTTTCGTTCCCCGCAGGATTGAATGCTCCGCTTTGATGGTTCCCACCAGCTCTCCGTGATGTTCTTCCAGGTTGATCACGCTAATGCGGGCTCCTACCGCAGTCAGCACGTCCAGCAGCGCCGCCCGAGTGGGATTCATCCCCAGCGCCTCAATCACCAGGTTTGATCCCGGAAACAACGCCGCCGCGCACATGAAGAACGCAGCTGAGGAAATGTCGCCGGGCACATAAGCATTGATAGCGGTGAGTTTCTGTCCTCCGGCAATGCTCACTCGGTCTCGTGTTCTTTTGACTTCCGCTCCGAAAGCTCTCAGCGCCAACTCGCCATGATCGCGAGTGCGTACCGGCTCTTCGAAATGCGTCTCGCCATCGGCCAGCAATCCCGCAAACAGAACTGCCGACTTCACCTGCGCGCTCGGCACCTTTGTCTTGTATGCAATGCCACTTAATTTTCCATTCGCAGGCGCGGCGATCCGCAATGGCGGACGCCCGCCATCCCCAACACTGATCCTTGCGCCCATCTTCGAGAGCGGTTCCACCACTCTTGCCATCGGCCGCTTACTCAGCGATTCATCTCCCACCAGCTCCGACTCAAATCGCTGCGCGGCCAGAATTCCCGAAAGCATCCGCATCGTTGATCCCGAGTTCCCGCAGTCCAACGCAGCCGAAGGCGCTCTCAATGCGCCGTCGAGCCCCGTGATTTCCAAACTCCCGTTCTGCTGCTTGGATATCTCGCAACCAAGCGCGCGCAAGCATTGCAACGTACTCTGGCAATCTGCACCCGTCGAGAAGTTCTCCAGCCGAGTGGTCCCGTTGGCCAGCGCCGCCAACATTGCATATCGATGTGAGATCGATTTGTCGCCCGGCAGTCGTATCGCGCCCACGATGTTTTTCGCCGGTTTGATTATCTGGATCGAATCAGTTTTCATCCCGCAGTTTTCATCCCCCCTGTTTTCATGCCGTAGTCCTGTTCCTGAGTAGCCCTCTGGAGTTGCCCGCCAGGGCACAATCATTTCGTCTTAATACCTTTGGGTAAGGACAACTTAGTCTTACACAAACCACTCCAAATTTGCAGCGTGGTCAAAAACAGGGCCGCGCCGAGCGGTAGACCAAGGTACTCGGACCTGTGACCGGAACCCAAAGCGCCCTCACTTATGAATACGAGGACTCGGGTATATGGCCCGGATATCGATTATCGCCGTCACAGCTCTTCTTCTATCTTCTCTCTCACAGGCTCAACAACAATTCAATCACCCACCGGCGCATGGCGCTCCGGAACTGAGCAGCTTTTCCGTTACCGTTAGTAAAGCCAATGGGGACCCTGCTGAAAATGCACGCGTGGAACTCCGCGACATAGTCACAGGCCAGCTGGTCACTTCCGGTTACACCAATGCTTCGGGCGCACTGGAATTGTCCGGTATTCAGCCCACAACTTACATCTTGGAAGTCACCCACGGGCTCTCTGAATTTAAAGAAAAGGCCGACATGCGAATGGGAGATCGCATCATGGCCGTGCGCCTTCCCGGAGGGAATGACTCAGAAGATGCCGGGAACACACATACTGTCTCAGTCGCGCAATTTAAGGTGCCCTCGAAGGCGCGTAGCGAATACAAGAAAGCCGACGAAGCGCTGCACAAAGGCAAGAAAGAAGAATGTGCTAAGCATCTAGCCAAGGCTTTGGACATTTACGCCAATTTCGCTGAGGCGCTTACGCTTCGCGGGATACTCAACCTCGATAGCCAGAATCCGGATAAAGCCGTCGCCGATATCGAGTCTGCCCTCAAGGCTGACCCCACCTATGGATTCGCCTACATTGCGCTGGGTGCTACTTACAACACTCTTTCCCGATTTGATGATGCCCTCCGCACGCTCGAGCGCGGTGTCTCCTTCTCGCCCAACGCTTGGCAGGGATATTTTGAGATGGCGAAGGCACAGATTGGTAAGGGAGAATTTCAGTTAGCATTGCGCCAGCTTAATAAGGCGCAGTCACTGGTTCGGGAAGCCTATCCTTCGATTCACTTGATGAAGGCCCACGCTCTTCTCGCGCTGAAGCAATATCCGGATGCGATGAACGAACTGCAAACATTCTTGTCCGAAGCTCCCAATGATGCGCGCAGCTCCGATGCGCGCCAGGCGCTGGAACAAGTCAAAGCGTTTGCGGCAAAATAACTTCAACACGCCCCACGGTAGCCTGCCTTGAGCGAAGTCGAATGGGCGAAGCTAACGTGGGGATCTTTGTCGCCCTCTCCTCAATCTGCGTTAAGCAAATCGACACTTCCATAGACGGCAACAAGACGGTCCACCGCACTCCAGCGCCATCGGCACGGCATGTTTATAGCCCCGCACAACAACAAAGACGAGCGCCGTAGGCGCGGGCACGGGCGATGCTACATTTCGTCCGAACTAGAAACTAGGAACGAGAAACTAGAAACTGCCTAATCACCCTCGTCGCCTCCTCGGGCTTCTCAAACACTGAATAATGTCCTGCTTGCGGAATCACTTGCAACTCACTTCCGCGAATGTTGCGTTGCATCGCTTCCGCTTCCGCGATCGGAATTAATGTGTCCTCCGCGCCGGCCAATATCAATATTGGCACATCGATCGTCTTCAGCGTAGCCATCGAGTCCGGGCGTTCGGCCATTCCCCTCTGGGCTGCGGCGATTCCTGCAGCACTCCCGCGCATCGTTTTGCGCGCTGCGGTAACCACGTCGGGACGATTCCGCCTCGTACTCTCACCCAACCATTTCGGCAGCATGGAGTCGATGAATTGTTCCGTTCCCCGCTGCAGGACTTCATCTGCCGATTTCAGCCGGTTCGACCTCGCTTCTTCCGTGTCCGCCGACGCCCGCGTATTACACAACATCAGCGCACGCACTTGCTCGCGATATCGGCGCCAGAATTCGAACAAGATATATCCACCTATCGATATCCCGCCAAATACTGCCGTCGCAACACCGGCCTCGCGACATACACGCGCAACATCGGCTGCGTGCTTCTGCATCGTCGCCGGACCTTCTCCGACACTCGAATTTCCATGCCCACGCAGATCCATCAGCGTCACGCGATATCGCTGGGCGATTTTCTCCGCCACCGGCAACCACATCTCGTGCGACGAAGGAAATGCATGAAGCAGGACGACGTCGGGGCCGCTCCCTATCACCGTGTACGCGATCTCGGCGTCATCACTTCTTACTCGCATCATTTATGTATTGGCGCTCTGGTTCACGAATGAGCCTGCTGTTGATCCGCATTTTGTGGCGGCGCATACGTTACGCACTCCGGAGCATTGGGGATGACTATCCAGCCCACTATGTAGGCCAGCAGCCCGAATCCACCGAATATAAAGCTGAGCACAAACACCAGCCGGATGAGCGTAATATCGAGGTCAAAATACTCAGCCAGCGCCAGGCACACGCCCGCGATCTGCCGTCCTAACCGCGGACGCACCAAACTCCGCCGTGCCGCCACCGAGCCCACTCGCTTCCCGCAATATGCGCAATGGTTGGCGTCGTCTTGAATCACCTTGCCACAGTAGTTGCAATACATGGGGGATTCCCTCCACCCTAGAATACGAATCCCTTCGATAAAAGTTCCCTTGCCCTCAGAACTGGAACGGCTGTTTCACGAACTTTCGCGCCATGGCCGCCTGTGGAGAGTCACTGTCAATCGCGATGGCCCCGTTGTAACTCTTCAGCGCCTCATTACGTTTTCCGAGCGCATCGTACATCTCTCCCTCGCCTACCAACGCGCGAATCTTCACTTCCGGCGCAAGTTTTTTGAACGCCAGAGCCGCCTCATACTCTTTGAGTGCCTCTGGGATCTGGCGCTGCCCCTTCAATGACTCTGCCAATCCAAACGCAGCCCGCTCCAGATGCGGATCGGAATACAGCCCAGCTTTGCCGTTTTCCAGCAGACGCGAATATGCTTCGATCGCCTCTTTGCCCATTCCCGCATCCTTCAGCAGGTTCGCCTCTTCCAATCCGAAGATAAAATTCCTGGGATACTGCGTCGTCAACGTTCTCAGCACTTCCAACGCATCTGTGTATCGCGCTTCTCGTCGAAGAAATAATGCCAGCGCCACGCGTGCGTCCACGCTGGTCTCCCCATTCGACTTGCCTACATCGTACAAATAATCGATACCCTTCTTCTTGCTCCCTGACATACCCACCATGCCTGCCATCATCCGCGCAGCCAGCGGCATACTTCCCAAAATATAGTTGTGCAGCCCGACGACCATCTTCGCGTCGGTGTACGTGGGATCAAGTTGCAAAACCTTCTCATGGTCGCCTCTCGAACCCGACGCATTTCGCAACGATGCGAAAAAACTCTTTTCGATGATCGCCGAATACGTCAGCTTCAGCCCGCGCGTGACTCCGTGCGCATACAGCGCTTCCACGTCATTCGGATTCGCCTTCAGCCGTTTTTCCGTCAATTGCAGATTCTTTTCCGCCAGCTGAAAGATCTTCGCTTTCACCTGAGGATCACCCGCCAGCGGCTTTCCCGTTAGGAATCCGTTGTCCGTGTAAAGGGTCGTATCCAGCGCATTCAGCCGATACAGTTCCTTCAGCAAAAGTGCCTGCATCAGATGGTTCATGCAGTACGGGTCTTCAGGATGCGACTGCAATGTGCGATCGAAATCTGCTATCGCTTTGTCGTATTCCAGGTTGTAAAGGAAGCCCATCCCGCTTTTTGTCAGTGGATCGACGGCCGCCAACCGCGCTCCAAATGCGTTCGCCGGAACCAATGCATCATGCTTTTGCGACTTCTCAACGACGCCCAAGAGACCGGTAAAGTTCCCGCCCGTTACCACCAACACGCACACTAAAACGGCCGCTCGTGACAAAAATTGGTAAGGTCTCATGGCAGATGTGTATCGGAAGTTTACCTGATGTCACAAGCGGGGTGCGAAAAGGTACAAAGGTTGTTCTCCCCCCAACAGGAGAAATTTCATTCATGCGCCTGCTCAAGTCGGACAAAGAGTCGTATTCAGAGGTGGAAGCAGCAGAGGTCCTGGGGATTTCCATGGACCGCCTGCATCTGCTTTTGAACGAAAATGTCTTTAACGATGGCTCGCCCAAGCCGCAGCAATTGAGCTTCAGGACTACTGATTTGATTTTGATTGAGTTCTGGGATCGCACCCTGGCAGACAACAAAGTGGTGCGCATGCCTAAGCGGCATTGAGGGACACTGGATTTAACGCCTTAACAACTGGCTTCTAAAGCTCGCGCTTTGTATATCCGCTCGAGACCCTTGCGATATTGGCGAGGACGCGTGCGCTCGTCTGCAAAACACTCTGGAACTGCACCAGCTTCATGATTTCGGTTTCATTTTGCGATGCCTCAACGCCCATGCGGTTGCGCCGTCCATCGAGCTCTGCGCTGTGGACAAAGAATCGCGCGATCACATTTTGCGCTTCCAGGTCTGCTGATTCGTCCGTAAACGGGTCGCTGATATTGGTGGAGCGTAGATTCGCGCTCAACCCCGATCTCCACAACGAACTCAGGTCACGCATTTTGCCTGAGATCGAGCCCCCGGATGCCGCCGCTGCAAGGCTCATTCCGCCTTTCTTGGGCGACGTCAGCCTGAGACTGTCGTCAGCGTTGACGGTCGAATCCAGTCGCGCGATTACCCAATCGTGTGCTGCCATATTATTCCTCCCCCATTTGCAATGACCGGTACGATGAAGGCGAGCAATAAGCATTCACCTCGCTCTGGGCCACATTGATCATCACGTTTACGGCCCGGCGCGACCTCCGCAGCAACGCAGCGTTCACTTTGTACGCTTTCACCAACTCCGCTTCGGCTGCAGCCATCTGCTCAGCGATCGCATCCGATTCACCGGACTCAGATTGGAAAGCCGTCTCCGATGCGCTACGAACACTCTTTAGCTCTGCATCGACGAAATCCACCTCGCCACACAGCATCTGCTGCTGTGCCGTGAGCTGTTGCAGTCGATCGACATCCCGTGAGAGCAATGCCTGACGACTGTCGCTCAGTGATTGCGTGATCGCTCGGAGTCCCTGCAAGCGTCTGGTCATCATCTCGTTGTAAGCATCAATCGATGTCTTCATTTCCCCTTACCTGTCGCCCTTCATCTCCCTGCACATCGCATCCGCTATGTCCTCGTTGCGGACGCTGTACATCCCGGAAGCGACTGCCTGTCGCAAAGCGTTCACAACTTGTTCCCGCATTTCAGGAAGCGCTTTCACTTTCTTGCAAAGTTCGCGCCTCAAATTCGCCGTTCGCAGATCTTCAGCTGCGTCTATAAATTCGAACCGGTCATCCATCGTCAGATTAGCTCCCCAAAACGGTTTTAATACTCTCTAATCTGTTATCGGCTCGCCCCTTGAAGAACTTTAGCTCGCCAGCGCACTCGCTTCCGATGCCGCCTTTAGCAGGCCTGACGAATTGAACTCCAGCCCTGCCATCATCTGCTTAAACTGCCGAGCCAGCACCTCGCCCAGTTCCCTCTCTTGCTCCGCAGTCATTTGCGGCAGAGTTGCGAAGATTTCCTCCAGGTCATAGTCGCTGCTGCTCGCCAGCAACTGGCGAGGTAATCCACCCAACTCCAGCCCGCTGCTCTGACAGAATTTGGCTGCGGCAACCACGATTCCCAGAAGCATCGGATCATGCCGAGCAGTCTCAGGGTGGTGGTGCGCCGCGCAAACCTCGACCAGCGACGCCGGAAACTTCCACGCAATCGCCAATCGCCTTCCTACCTCGTAATGCGGCAATTGCCGCACAAACGCCGATTCATCGCCCATTCCCAAGCCGGACAGGCTCTTTCGTCCGTCATTGCGCGCCAGCATCATCAATGGCAAGTCGCCGATGTTATGGATCAACGCGGCTGTGTACGCCAACTCCAGATTTGGATATCCCACAATCTCCGCAATCGTCTCCGCCAGCACTGCGGTCATGTAGCTGTGCTGCCAGAACGTCTGGATGGTGCTCCATTGCTGCGGATTGCCTGCACAATCCATCAGCGGACAAGTCATCAACATCGTCCGCAGTCGTTGCGGCCCGATTTCCGCAATCGCCTGTTCCACCGAAAATATCGGTGTCTGCGATTCCAGCAGGTACAGGTTAGCCAGCCGCAACACCTGGGCCGTAAGGCTGGCATCCGTCCGGATCACACCGCATACGGCCGACATATCTGGGACATCGCTTTTCAGCAAATGGTTCAACCGGAAGACATAGCCCGGCAAAGTCGGCATTCCTCCTGAGATCAGCATTGGAAGCAACTGCTGATCGGGGAAACGCAACGGAACGCCAGCTTGTTTGCTCGCGACGGGTACTGGAATGCTCAAAGTGGCCGACATCGGTTTACTCCTCAGAATCTCTATTTGTCATCTATCAATTTCTTGTCATCCTGAGCGAAGCGAAGGATCCCTTGCACTCTGCAACCCCAATCGCATTCACCCTGACTACTGACTACTTGCTACTGACTACTGCATTTTGCCGAGCTTCGCCCTCAACTGGATCACTGCCGAGGTGTGCATCTGCGAGACCCGTGACTCCACCACTCCCATCACCACGCCGATCTCTTTCATCGTGAGTTCTTCGAAGTAGTAGAGCGCCAGCACCTGCCGATCGCGCTCGCCCAATTCCCCGATGGCTTTCGTCAGTAACGCCTTCCGCTCGGACTTCAAGCACAGGCTGAACGCGTCTTCCTGGCGGTCATCGGGGATGTGGTCGTTCAGCTCTTCTTCCGCGCCATCTTCCTCGGAATCGCCCTGAATGCTTTCGAGGTTCAGTCCTCGTAACTCGCCCAGCAGAACTTGGTACTCGTTCAATTGCATTCCCAGTTCAGTTGCGATTTCCTGCTCCGTCGCGCCCCGGCCCAACTCAGACGACAACTTGCGATGCGCCTCTTCGATCCGTCGCGCCTTCTTGCGCAGGATTCGCGGAGACCAATCCATCTCGCGCAGGCTGTCGAGGATCGCGCCCCTGATGCGGAACTGTGCGTATGACTTGAACAGGACTTTTTTCGCCGGATCGTATTTCTTCATCGCGTCAATCAAACCGATGACGCCCGCGTTGATGAGATCGTCCAACTCAACATGTTTTGGAAGCCGGTCATGGATGCGCCGAGCGATGAACTTCACTTGCGGCAGCTGTTCCAGCAGGACGCTCTCGCGCTCTGCTGCTTCGATGTTTTGTACCTGAGGGGTGAGGAGAATGCTTGCTGTTGCCATGGTTGCTTCCTTTCCGGGTGGTGATGAGTAACACCCGGATAAAGTGCAATCACTGCGCCAGCAATCTGCGCGTTAAGTTAAAAGATTTTGAGAAAGCGGGGGTAAAAACAGACGATGTGGAGGGTAATGTTAGTGCGGGCTAATCTACTGTGGAAGAAACTGTGAAACTCTGCTCGAACTTAAGAACGCTCTGAGAAACGTTGGCGGAGATGAGCGATGGCAGGTGCTCCAAACTTAGAATGCTCTTATTTTGCGCGAGAATGAACGCGCGTTCCACGCAATGTTGGAGTTCGCGGACATTGCCCGGCCAGGCATATCGCAGCAGCCGCTCCTTTACAGCGGCATCCAGCGACTTGGGCGCCACCGAATCTCCTTTGCAAAGCGCAGCCAGGAAATGCGACGCTAGCGCTAGAACATCTTCGCCACGCTCGCGTAACGGCGGAAGTTCGATGGGAAACACAGCCAGCCGGTAATAAAGGTCTTGCCGGAACGGCTTGTTCTTGTCACTAGCTGGATGGGCCAGATCGACATTCGTCGCGGCAACCACCCTCACATCCACTTTCACGACTTCATTGCTTCCCAATCGCTGCACTTCGCCTTCCTGCAGGAAACGAAGCAGCTTGGCTTGCAATGCCAGCGGCAATTCTCCAACTTCATCCAGGAACAACGTCCCGCCATCTGCCGATTGCACCCTTCCCAATTTGGGCTGCACGGCTCCGGTGAACGCTCCCCGGCTATAGCCAAACAATTCTGACTCCAACAGCGCCTCGGGAATGGCTGCGCAATTCACCACCACCAGCGGACGGTCCGCTCGCGAACTCAACCCGTGCAGCGCCCACGCAACCACTTCCTTGCCGGTCCCTGTCTCTCCCGTGACAAGCACGCTCGTTTTTCTAGGTGCCACCAAACGAACCAGCCGCGAGATCTGCGCGATCTTCGCCCCCGCGCCGATCATCCCCGGCAAAGCTTCGCATTGTGCAACTTCCTCTTCCATGGACTCCACGAACAGCTCCCGAGAGTCGTGGGTGCCCCGTCCTAGCTCCGCTAGGGCGGGGATTTTGACGTTTTCAGAAATCCGCGCGGTTCCCTTCCTCCGCAGCGCCCAAAACAATTCTTCTGTCCGCGGATGCACTGCAGCGCGATTGGAGTGGCTCGGTTCCGGTGCTTCCATGTCCACCAACACCACATCCAGCGCCGGATATCTTGTCCTCAGTGAGTGTTCCAAGTCAGAGACGTCGAGGTCCGGAAGCCAATGGTCAAGCAGGACCGCCTCGATCTCCGGCCTCCCTTCGATTTTATTGAGCGCGTCCGCGCCGCCAAAGGCCTCTTCTGCCGGCCAATGCATCTCTTTCAGGATTTTATGTATTTGCGAACGGAAGTCCGCATCAGGGCTGGCAATGATTACTTTGGGCTGGGCGTGCGACATGATCGGATTCCAAACGACATTCGAGTAAATGTTCGTCGCAACATCTAACTGCGCAATTAGAGTGGAATTCGCTTCCTGCATACCACTCTAGTCTTCGGCAGGTTTGAAACTTTGCTTTAGCTGCTCACCACGCACGTCGGCAATTCAAGCTTGAATCGCCGTCCATGCGCCGTCACTTGCGACTGCACATCTCCACCCGCCGCCAGAAGCATCCTCTGCATCACTGCCAGTGGAAGATTGCTTACTTTGCTGCCGTTTCGGCCGTTCACACAATATGAGAAGGGATCAAAGATCCTGACGCCATCGCTTTCCGACATCTCGCAGCAGTCGCGAACCACGATCTCTGCCACTCCATCCGCCGAATGGAGAGAAACGCAAATTTCATCGCCGTCTGCAGCCAATTCAATGCAATTCTGGACCACATTCCATACCGCCTGCCGCAGCCGCAGCCGCGATGCGCGCACGTGAACCGCCGCCGCATTCCATGGAAAGACGATTTCTATCGCCCTGTCCCGCCCCAGTGGCCGCAGGTCTTCCACCACTTCGTTCAATACATAAGTCAGCGACGCCGGACATAAATCTTTTTCCACGCGGTCCGCTTCGAACAGCGCTCTGAATGCCACGATCAATTCCATCACGCGGTCTGACTGTTCCATCGCGCGCGTTACCTGGTCGACGATCCGCGCATCGGCATTCGTCGCCAGCATCAC
>JAOAPL010000166.1 GCA_025462925.1 Acidobacteriaceae bacterium | reverse complement strand
CACACTGGGCAGAAATTCTTTGTAGCTTGACAGCACGGGGGGAATCTCATAACTTAACACTGTTAAGTTAACGCTGTTAAGTATTTGTTATTGAGTAAACAGAGGTCCAATAAAGTGGGATCCAACGAAAGACGAGAACGCGAGAAACAGCATGTACGGCAAAGGATTCTCGAAGCCGCGCGCGAACTGTTCGTCAAGCAGGGCTATGAGGCTGTGACCATGCGCCAGATCGCTCAGAAGATCGAGTACACCCCCACTGCGATCTATTTCCATTTCAAAGACAAGGAAGAACTCCTCAAAGAGCTGTGCGGACAAGACTACCGCAAGCTTGCGGGAGTATTTCAGGACCTGGGCCGCGTGCGCGATCCATTGCAGCGCCTTTACGAACTCGGCTTGGCCTACATGGATTTCGGCCTTCAATTCCCAAACCACTACCGCCTGATGTTTATGACGCCGCGTCCGCATCCGCTGCATGACGAGGAACTGGTTCAAAAGGGAAATCCGGTAGAGGACGCCTATGAATTCCTGCGCACCACTGTTAGTGAATGTTTGATTTGGGGCTACATGAGGCCGGAGTACAAAGATCCTGAGTTGATCTCGCAAATGCTCTGGGCGGCCATTCATGGGCTCACCTCATTACACATCGTGCTTTGTAAAGACCAATGGATCCAGTGGCGTCCCGTTCGCAAGACCGCCGAAGCCATGCTCGACACGCAGATCCGCGGACTTACTACTCGCGATGCGGGCGCAAAGATTCACAAGAGTGGAGCGCTGAAAGTTGTTCCGAAGGGACCCTTGATGATGAAAAGGGCCGTACCAAAGAAAAAGTCCGCAACGGCTGCAAAGTCGAACGGCAAGAAGCGCAAATAATATGGTCGACCTCGCTTTTAAAAGCCTGCTCCATGACAAGCTGAAGTTCGCCATCACCGTCGCCGGTGTGGCCTTCGCGGTGATGCTGGTTTTCGTGCAAGTGGGACTGTTCATGGGGCTGATGGACAACGCCACCATCACCATCCAAAACATCAGCGCCGATCTGTGGGTCACCTCGAAGAACACTCCCAACATAGATTTCTCGCACGCCTTCCCGCAGGCCTATGTCGAGCGGGTGCGGACGATCCCCGGCGTCGAGCGTGCGGACAATCTCATCATCTGGTTCTCGCAGCTTTCTTTGCCCACCGGCGCGCAGGAAGGTACTGAAATTTACGCGCTCGAGGACTTCTCCAAATGGAATCTGCCCTGGAACATTCAGTCGGGAGATGTCGAGCAGCTGCGTCGCGGACGCTACATCATGATGGACAACTCCGCCATCAAACGATACGGAAAATTTGAAGTAGGCGAGTATCGCGAGATTAACGAGTCGCGCTTCAAGATCATCGGTCGCACACGCGACGCGCGCTCCTTTACCACAACGCCGCTTACCTTCATGGACTATCGCCTGGTTCAGGGCCTGAATCAGCAGCAACTCACCAACCGCACCACCTACATCCTGGTGAAAGTCGCTCCCGGCGCTGACATCAACACCGTGCAGAAAGAGATTCAGCGCAGACTTCCATTCAATGACGTTTACACGAAACAGCAGTGGGCAAACAAATCACGCACCTACTGGATCGTGAACACCGGCCTCGGATTGAACATGGCGGTAACGGTTTTTCTCGGATGCCTCGTCGGGATCGTCATCGTCGCGCAGACGTTGTACAGCTCCACCATGGAGCACCTCAAGGAATTTGGAACGGTGAAGGCGATTGGCGGCAGCAACGCCGACATCTATTCCATCCTGACCAAGCAGGCCTCCATCGCTGCGATCGCGGGATATGTTGTCGGCGCGGCCATGGCCTATGGACTTCGTCCAGCGATGGCCAAAGTGGATTTGAAACTGATGATCTCGAATGAACTATCAGTGATGGTCTTTGTCGGCGCGCTGGTGTTATGCCTCGGCGCAGCGATGATCTCATTCCGCAAAGTCGCGTCAATTGACCCAGCGCTGGTGTTTAGAACGTAGATTTCGCATTTGAAACACAAAGCTGAAAGCTAAGAGCTAACAGCCGACAGCTGAGAGCTAACCATGAACGTACTCGAAACACAAAACGTGACCAAGGTCTTCCAGGAAGGACGCGAGCAGGTTAACGTCCTCAATGGCGTCACGCTGGCTCTGGAAGCCGGTGAGATCGTCGCCTTAGAAGGCCCATCGGGTTCCGGCAAAACGACATTCCTGTCCATCGTTGGTTGCATTCTCACGCCCAGCAGCGGAAGAGTCTTCGTGGACGGCGAAGAAGTGGACTCCCGCAAACCCGCGCAGTTGCCGGAGATCCGTAAGAAGTCCATCGGCTTCGTCTTCCAGCAATACAATCTCTTCCCTTCGCTCACTGCCTTGGAGAACGTTCAGTACGCGCTGAAGATCAAGGGTAAGACTGGCCCGGCGGCGCGCAAGGAAGCTGACAAAGCGCTGGAGAGCGTAGGCCTCACGGACCGCAAAAATTTCCTGCCTCGTGATCTGTCTGGCGGACAAAAGCAGCGCGTCGCTTTGGCTCGCGCCTTGGCCGGCGCACCGCCGCTCATGCTCGCCGACGAACCCACCGCCAATCTCGACACGCAGCTCGGAACGCAGATCATCGAGCTCTTTCGCGAATCAGCCAAGCGCGACAATCGCGGCGTGCTCATCGTCACTCACGATCCCAAAGTCAGGACCATCGCCGACCGCGTTTTGCAAATACGCGACGGCCGCATTTTGCAGTAGAAAGGCTTTTATGAAAAGAACGCTCTTATTTCTTACGGGAATCGTTATCGTCGCAGCAATGATCTTCCAGGCACGCTCGTTCGACGCCAATGCCAACATGCCTTCGAACGGCAAGGACACCACCGCGCGAACCAATGACACTCGCGGACATCGAATCACCGGTGAAGGCCGCGTCAGCACTTATCCGGGCGCTCAGGTGATTGTTGCCAGCGACGCTGCCGGCACCGTTGTCCGCCTTCTGGTGGACGAAAAAAGCGTTGTCCATGCCGGTGACGTCATTGCGGAGATCCGCGCCGAGGATACCCGGGCCGCCATTGCGCAAGCCCGCGCGCGAGTGAACGAATCGGATGCTGACGTCCGCCTGTTTGAGGCCGAAGTGAATCGCTCGAGCGAGTTATATGAGTCCAAGGTCGGGACCAAGCAAGCTCTTGACCATGCCCGCCGCGATTTGGACGCAGCCCTTGCCCGTCGCGAGACTGCATCTGCTGACCAGCGCCGATTGGAAGCCATTCTCGACAAGACGCTTGTACGCGCGCCCATCAGCGGCATCGTCACTTTGCGCAGTGTTCAGCAGGGAGAGTCGGTGAAGGAACAGCAGCCCATCGTCACCATCGCCGATTTGCGAAAGATAAGGATTGAAGCCGAAGTTGACGAATTCGATGCCGGACGCGTCAGCCTCGGTAGCGAAGTCACCGTCAAAGCCGAAGGTTATGATGGCCAGCAATGGACGGGCAAGATCGAAGAAATTCCAGATTCCGTGGTCGCGCGCAAGCTTAAGCCCGAAGACCCGGGGCGACCAACGGACACCCGCGTCCTGCTCGTAAAAGTCGCGCTGTTGGAAAAGACTCCACTGAAGCTCGGCCAGCGCGTCGAGATGGAAATCAAAGGGAAGTAACAGCGGGTTTGCAGCAATATAAAAGGCCGTCCCCAAAAGGACGGCCTTTTTGTGTCAGATCGATTTATTTCGGTGGTGTTGTTCCCGTAGTTGCTGGCTTCTTTGCCGGAGCAGTCGTGCTCGGTCTTGAAGCAGGCGTCGAAGGCCTGGTTGCGGATGGTGCGGCTACCGGAGGTGCCGCCACACCAGAAGCCGTGTTGTAGGCTTCCACGATTGCAGGAGTGATGTCCACCTGCTCAGACCTCCACAGTACCGGCGTCTGTTGGCCTGAGATATCGATGATCACGGCCAGGTTATTGGCCTTTGCATATTTGTCGATGACCTCAACCATCTTGGTGCCGATGCGGTTGGCCAATTCGTTCTGCTGTGTCTGGAATTCGCCCTGCGCATCGTCAAGCGCGCGTTGCAGGCTCTTTTGCTTTTGCTCGATGACCCGGACGCGTGTGGCGCGTTCGTCTTCATTCAACTTGTCCTGCTGCGCAGTAAGCTGCTTCTTCAACGATTCCACTTCATCGTTCAACGTCTTCAACTCAGCTTGTTTCGGTTCGAACTTCTTGCTCAGCGCTTCGAAATCGCGCCGGCCTTCGTTGGAACCTACAATTGCGCCCTGGATGTTGATCACGCCGATTTTATTCGGCACTACGGCGCTGCCGGCCTGGGCATAGGCAACGGCGCTAAATACCGATGTAAGTACTAGCAGGGAAGCGAACTTGCGGGTGGTGTTGATCATTGGACGTTCTTCGAACTCCTTGAGAATCTGCTCACAGATATGTTTTGAAATTTTACGGAGGACGCGATTTAGGAAGCCCTCTCCATGTCCCGATTACAATCCCGTTTCAACCTAGCGGGACGCCCGCGAAGGGCATTTGCTTCCGGGCACCGGCAGTGCCCTGAGTTGCTTAAACGATTCTTTTTATTATAGGAGCCGCAAAGGATGCCGTCAAACCGCAGCTCTTCCTTCTACAACCCTGCCCGCAACTACCCTCTAAAATGTGGTTGCCACGGTGAAACGGAACGTCTTTCTTGGTTCCTTTAAGACAAAGTTCGGTGCGAACGATTGCAACGCCTGATGAAAAGTAAAATCGCCTGCAGCTCCGGCAGGGAATAGGTTCCGCGTGATTTGGTTCTGTGCATTGGTCGTCGTGTCCAATAGCAGAGGGTTGTAGGCGTAATAGATCCTGAACGGCGCGTTCACGATCGGCAAGATCACCTGCAATTCAAGTCCGGTGGAGACGCGTGGCACAAAATTTGTTCCCGGGATTGTACTCAGGGTGCTGCTGAAAAGCGGCAATCCGCCCGGAGTGCCGGGCATTTGTCCGCCAGTGCAGGCCACCGAAGTCACTGTCGAGCAGGTCCCGCCGAACAAAGTGGTGTTCAGAGTAGTCACCTGGGTATCCGTCAACTTAAGTTGCGAACCGCGCGCGACAAAATTCAGCCCGCCATCGGCGAATGCGGCGATAGTAACGGGCCCGGCGATTGGCACGCGATACTCCAGATTCGTGACGATATTGGTGTCGCCACCGGGGACTGTGATCCGCTGGATGGGAATGGGGATCGTCACATTTCCACGCAGCGGATTTGCGGGATCCACCGGCACTGCACTGCCGTCGGGATTGGTAAGCGTGATGTTTACCTTGTCTGATAAGAAAATGTACGGTGAGATGGTGCGCGTATCGAAGCCGCGAAGGTCGTTGTCGCCACCCGAGTAGAAGCGTTCCTGCGGGGGCGCAACCAGTCCGCGATAACCTGTGATGAATGATCCCTGTATGCGGTATCCCAGCGTTTGCCTGCCCTCGCTGTTTGGCCGGAAGTTGTGCATCGGGATGTATTGTTTCCATTCCACAATGGGACGGATAGCAGCAACGTTGCCGCCGATGCCGGAGATCTCACCGCCTGCAAAAATACTCTTGCCTCTATGCGGACGCTGCGGATTATCAATATTGCTGTATGAGAACGAAGGGATCAGCTTGCTGGTGATCACACCCTTCAGAGCGTCAGGCCCGGAGACGTTGCGGAATGCGAGTTGTGAGAACAAGTCCTGCGACGCCGTGCTGAAGGTTGTCACCGTCGAGGTATCGAACGAGTAAGTCAGGCCTATGCGTTTCAGCGACCGTCGCAACGGATAGCTCAGCGATGTCGTAAATCCCGTAGTGGACTGGCTGAAATTCTGTAGGGTGTCGAGCACCGATTGCGGCAGGTTCAATTGCTGATTCAGTGCGATTGAATTTTCTTTCGCCTGGTTGTAGTCGTACCTGCGCGTGAACACCGTGAATCCCAATTGCAGTGGGCGATCGAAAAGGTACGGCTCAGTGAACCCAAAGAGAAGGTTGCGTTCGCGGCTGCCGACGTTCGCTTCCACTGTGAGCGTTTCTCCCAGCCCCAGGAAGTTGTTGGTTTGGTAGTTCAACCCAACGAATGATCCTGCCAGACCGCTGACGCCGCCGGTCAGGCCGATACTGTTCTTGCCCTTCTCCTTCACTTTCAGGGTAAGGTCTACGGTTGCGTCAGTATCGTTGCGTTTTGTCTCAGAATCCTGGTCCGGTTTGAGGGGATCGAAATACTGCAACTGATTGAGGCGGAGCAGGCTGAACTCCCACAATCGGCTGTTATAGACGTTGCCTTCTTCCACCGCCAGCTCGCGGCGAATGACCTTGTCACGCGTGGTGGTATTGCCTACAAATTCGATGCGCCGGACAAGATATGACTTGCCTTCGTCAAGATCGACTTCCACGTCGATGATCTTCTTTTCTTCATTGATCTTCATGTCCGGCACACCGGTGAAATTGATGTAGCCGAGTTCGCCGTAGGCCTTGCGCAGGTTTTCAATGCCCTTACGCAGACTGGCGACATTGATGAGTTCGCCGTCTTTTAGTGGAAAAAGATTGCGTAAGGCCTTCATGTTGGTAACGGCCTTGCCGTTCTTGAAGGTGATGCTGCCCAGCTTGTATCGGTCACCTTCATCCACTGGAATAGTGATATCGACCGCTTTGCCTACCTTGCCCTTGCCGAAAGGATTGATGCGTAATCCCCCGCCCGTGTCACGCATCTCCGTCTTCGGATCGCCAACCAGGGCTTTGAAAAAGCCTTTTTCCTGATAGGACTCGCGAACACGCTCTGCATCTTCCTGCAGTTTGGTGGAGTCGTAAGTGCGGGCAAAGATGTTCTCGAGAACGATCGAGTGTGGGATCCCGACGGGCTTGCTGTTCTTCATTGCCGCGCGTAACGTGCGGGTGTTTAAATTTTTGTTCCCTTCAAACTTGATCTTGCCTACTTTGACCTTGGGGCCTTCCTTGATGTTGAAGGTCACTCCCACAGCGGCGGGCGGAATGGGATGGATCTCAGTACGGATCGTCGCAAACTGGCGGCCGTGCTCGGCCAGCAGTTCTCGAAGCGTGACCTCGGCCTTCTTGATCTTCGTCGGGTCGTATTGGTTCTCTACGGATAGCCCGACCTTGTCCTTCTTGAATCTCTCCAGGACATCGCTCTTGGTCACCGAGTTCAGGTTCAAGTAATCGATGCTGCGGATTGTCGGCTTTTCTTTGACGTAAACATGGATGATCACGCCTTTGGCGCTGTTTTCTTTTTCGATCCGCAGGTCTTCAAAATAGCCGGTGTTCCAGAGAGCGGAAAAATCGCGCTGTATAGAAGCTTCGTCATAGACGTCACCAGGATGGGTGAACATCCGCGCTTTGATCGTTTCCCCGGGAATGCGACGGTTCCCGTGTGGAACAATCTCCTGCACCAGTGTCTGTTGGGCCGCTGCAGACAAGGAAATGCCGAGCGTAAGCACAAGTAACCCCGTACAAATGATTGCTTTAAGTTGCAATTTCAGTCTTAGGAATGAGGGCACTAGGAATCCTGGTCTAGAGAATCAAAAACGCAAACCTACCGCTGGCTATTACTAACCCAAAATCTGTGAGTAGTCTCTGGGAAAGGCCTGATTATACGGGAAGAAGCAGGAATTAACCTAGCCCGAGCCCACTCTGTTCCGGCCGTGAGGTTGTGGCTGATATAGACCGTACATTCCCGACCAAAATCCTCCACTAGCCAGCCTTGAACCCGTAGACTATTTTCTGAAAATACTCGCAGCAAGTTCAAGAATGACGACCGTTGTAAGCAAGGCGGTGCTAACTGCATAGCTCAGTAGAAAAATCCTTGGTATTAAATACAAGCAATAGACCCGCCCTCGTAAAAGAAAGAAAGGACAGCGAAGTCTATGGCTATCAAACCAAAGAAGAGCAGTGCGTGTCTGCGCCCCAGATCGACAGTAATCGTCACAAATTGCGAGATTCATTGTCGCCGCTTGAGGGTTGCATCAGCGAGGGGTCTTCTCAAAGGTCGCGGCGAACCACTAACCACTAATCACTAGCCACTAACCACTGCTCTTCCGCACTTCCACTAAACAAGAGTAGAAAGTAGCGCCTGCGCCGATCTCGGTGAGCGTCTCTGAAGTAAGTACGTTGATGTTCTTGCCCTCGGGATTGAGCCGTGCCCAATCGAGTTTCGCGGCCACCACTCCCGCTCGGACCGCTCCATCCACTCGCGCCTTCAGCGTGATCTCTCCGCGTGAGTTGAATACAAGCACTGCATCGCCATCACGGATGCCACGTGACCCGGCATCTGCAGGGCTCATCTCCAGCAAATGCGGTTCTTCCATCTTCTGGTGGCCGGGCAGATTGCAGAATGTGGTGTTGAGGTGGTTGTCGGCCTTGCGACTCAGCAACTCCAGGGGAAACGTCTCCGCGCGTTTGCTGTGGCGCGATTCGTGCGGCGCGATAAAGCTCGCCACCGGATCCAGTCCCTTTGCCTGGAGTTGCGCGCTGTACAACTCCGCCTTCCCGCTGGCCGTTGGGAAGTTCCCATGTGCAAAAGGAAGATATGGCGCCGATTCAGCATCGGCGTTTCCATCGCCCGTAAAATTAAGACGGATCTGCGGCTCTCTCTCCAACCGTTGCCGCGTGACGCCTTTCAACCATTCGTGTTCTGAATCGAGCGCGCCATCGATCATCTCGTCCGTGGATTCGCGGAAGCATGCATCGCCGTCCTCACACTTATCAAAACCCATCCGTATCGCCAATTCACGGAAGAGACCGACATTCGATTTGCATTCACCCAACGGCGCAATCGCCTGGTTCGAAACCTGCAAATAATAATGTCCGTACGCGCCCTGCAATTCTTTGTGCTCGAAGAACGTCGTCGCCGGCAGCACGATATCGGCGTAGTCGGTAGTGTCGGTAAAGAACTGTTCGTGTACCACTGTGAATAAGTCGGGGCGCAGGAATCCGCGGACCACATCGTTGTGGTTCGGAGCCACAGCTGCCGGGTTCGAGTTGTAAACAAACACCGCCTTCACCGGAGGTGAGCTTTCGGTAAGCAGCGCTTTGCCCAACTCGGACATATTGATTACTCGCGCGACACGCCGCAGCGGGCTCTTGAACATCAGATCCGGACGCTGTAGCGATTCCTTGTTCAGCGGAAACGCACCGCTGGTAGAAAGCTGCAAACCGCCTCCGACTTCCTTCCACGATCCGGTGATGCACGGCAGCATCGTGATCGCGCGGACATTCATGCCGCCGTTCTCTGAACGCTGCACGCCATAGTTCACGCGGATCACCGCAGGACGCGCCGTCGCATACTCCCGCGCAAGCTTGATGATGTCGTTCGCGGGAATCCCCGTGATCTGCGCTACCCGCTCCGGCGCATAAGCATCTTCCATCACCCGCGAGCGCAGTTCGTCGAAGCCCAGCGTGTATTTGGCAACGTAATCGGCATCGTGCAGACTTTCCTGGATGATCACGCGCATCATGCACAGCGCCAGCGCAACATCGGTTCCAGGATTGATCGGAATGTGCCAGTCCGCGCACTTCGCCGTGCGCGTCCGGTATGGATCTATCACCACCAGCTTGGCGCCATTGCGGCGCGCCTCTTCGATAAAGGGCCAGAGGTGGACGTTGTTGCCGTGAATGTTCGCGCCCCACGCGATGATGTACTTAGATTTGCGGAACTGTTCCGGCTCCGTGCCGAGCTTCTTGCCGAGCACGGTCAGCAGCGCATCACCGCCGGCAGTCGCACAGATCGTCCGGTTCAATTGCGACGCGCCCAGCCGATGAAACAACCGGTGGTCCATCGACGCATTATTCAGCTGTCCCAGCGTGCCGCCGTAGGAATAGGGAAGTATCGCTTCCGGGCCGAACTCGTCAGAGACCGCGCGGAGCTTGGTTGTGATCGCATCCAGCGCTTCATCCCAGGTGATCCGCTCGAATGCCACGGGCCCCGAATTCTCTCGCCCCTTGGGCGCAATGCGCCGCATGGGATAAAGCAATCGCTCCGGCGAATACACCCGCTCCAAGTACTTGGTCACCTTCGCGCACAGAAATCCACGCGTGACCGGATGCGCGGGATCTCCCTGAATCTTCACCGCGCGCCCGTCATCAATCGTGATCAACACACCACAGGCATCAGGACAATCATGTGGACACGCGGCATGGACGACGGATTTCATACGCCGATTATATTCCTTGTATCGCCGGCGTCTCGCCAGCTGTCACGTGGGCGTCCCGTCCCCGGCGTTTGGAGCAGCAGTTGAGGCGGCAACGCCGGTCATCCCTTTCTATTGACCAAATTATTCCACAAAGGTTATATTCCATAGATGTCATGGGAGGTCGAGTTCACCGATGAGTTCGAACTGTGGTGGAACAATCTCAATGCCAAAGAACAAAGTGAGATCAACGCGAAAGTGACCCTGTTACAAGAATTTGGGCCCGTTCTACCGCGTCCACATTCCGATGTGATCGTTACTTCGAAGCATGCCAACATGAAAGAATTGAGGGGCAGTGTGGGTAACAAGCTGCTGCGCGTGCTCTACGCTTTTGATCCGCGACGAGCTGCGATTCTTCTCATTGGCGGAGACAAGAGCGGTAATCCGAAATGGTATGCGGAATACGTGCCTATCGCAGACAAGCTATTTGACGAACATCTGGCGATGTTGAAACGGAGCAGGAAATGAAAAAAAACTTTAATGAACTGCGGGCCAAAATGTCACCCGCCGCACAAAAGAGAAGCGCCGAATTGGCCAAGCGCTATCGCGAACAGATGGCCTTGGACGAGTTGCGGGTCGCACGTGACTTGACCCAGGAACACCTGGCCAAGTTGCTGGGAGTGAAGCAGTCCGCTATCTCGAAGATGGAGCGCCGTGCTGATATGTACGTCAGTACTCTGCAGTCCATGATCAAGGCCATGGGCGGAACCCTGGAAATAACCGCGGTCTTTCCAGAGGGGAAAGTCCCAATAAGTCAATTTAGGAAACTGAAACGGGTTTCTTGAATTACTGGTTCAACTGACAGCTGA
>JAOAPL010000369.1 GCA_025462925.1 Acidobacteriaceae bacterium | reverse complement strand
CGGCGTCGGTGCTGTGGGCAATGTATCTCGTGGTCGCAGAAAAGCAGGGCGCCGACTGGAAGAAGCTCGGCGGCACCATTCAAAACGACATTCTCAAGGAATACATCTATCCGCCCGCGCCGTCGATGCGCCTGGTGATTGACACCTTTGAATTCGGCACGCACTTCACCCCGCGCTTCAACACCATTTCCATCAGCGGATACCACATCCGTGAGGCGGGCTCCACTTCCCTGCAAGAGCTGGCGTTCACCATCTATGACGGCGTCGAGTACGTCGAGTGGGCGTTGAAACGCGGCCTCAACGTGGACGACTTCGGCCCGCGCCTCAGCTTCTTCTTCAACTCGCATAACGACTTCTTCGAAGAGATTGCAAAGTTCCGCGCCTCGCGCAAGATCTGGTATCGCCTGATGAAGGACCGATTCCACGCGCAAAACGAACGTACCCGCCTCATGCGATTCCATACTCAGACCGCAGGAGTTTCTCTGACGGCGCAGCAGCCGATGAACAACATCGCCCGCGTCGCCATTCAGGCGTTGGCGGCGGTGCTGGGCGGAACGCAATCGCTGCACACCGATTCCTATGACGAAGCCCTCGCGTTGCCCACTGAAGAAGCAGCGCGCATTGCTCTGCGCACGCAACAAGTGATCGCTTACGAATCCGGCGTGGCGCAAACGGTTGATCCGCTTGGCGGCTCCTACTTCCTGGAAAAACTCACGCTCGACATGGAAAAAGGCGCCTTCGATTACTTCGACAAGATGGACGCCATGGGCGGCATGGTTGCAGCCATCGAGCGCGGATATCCGCAGAAAGAGATCGCCGAAGCTTCATATCAATTCCAGCGCGCCACCGAAGCCAAGGAGAAGATCACCGTTGGCACAAACGATTTCATCATCGAAGAGAACCCGACAAAGATTCTCTATATCGGCGAAGAAGTTGCGATCCACCAGACCGCCAAGCTCAACAAGCTCCGCGCTCGCCGCTCAAACGAAGCCGTACAACGCGCACTCGATGCCCTGAAGAAAGCCGCAGCCCAAGAGCCGGTAGTGAAATCAAACCACCAGATGTCCGACGCGAATACGATGCCGTACATCATCGACGCCGTCCGCGCGTATGCCACCGTGGGCGAGATTTGCGAGGCGCTGAAGGAAGTCTATGGAGTGTATGAGGAAGTGAGCGTTACGTAATGGCTGAGCGAAGAAAGACTCCCCTAGAGAAAAAGGAAGTCGATTACATTCGACAAAGACGAACTCACTGGGATAGTGACAAAGCTGCCAGGAAGGCAATTCCGGCCGCAAAGCGTCGCGCTCATAAGGAAATCCGAAAACAGGCTAACGAAATCGTTCGCGCGGCGACACGTCTAAGCCCGCTCGGCACAGACGATTTAGATGAGATCGCCAGTCAAAAGCTGGTTTCAAAGCCAACCATGACAAGCGACCCCAAAGCATATGGTCGAGGAATCACACTGGGCGAAAACGTTGTACGCCAGCAGAATCGTAGAAGTAGAGAGCCTGAGCAGCGTACTACTAATCCAGTCTCTATTCATCGGCTCAGTCTGTTCGTGAACCGTAAATATACACCGGAGTTGAAACGTGCTTTGCTCGAATATATGCAGGGAATCGAGCATTGGCGGACGGGACTTGGTTCGAACATTGGCCCGTCGAATCGGTTATTCGTGGACGTTGTAAGTGAACTTGCTGCACACCGCAACAGCAAATTGGTACAGAGCTTTTGGAAAGATGAACCGGGGTGGAGAAAGCGATTTGAACTCTGGATTAAGAAGCTAGACCAGCAGGAACAATAAATGCGACGCGCCCTCAATCACCTCAAAAAATCCGATCCTGTGCTCGCAGCCATCATCGCGCGCGTCGGCCCATGCAAAATGACGTACCGCGAGCCGACTTTTGAGGCACTCGTACGTGCTGTGACGTTTCAGCAACTCAATGGCAACGCTGCGCGGACTATCTATAACCGGCTCGTCGAAGCTGCCGGTGGAGAGATCTCGCCAGAGTCCATTCGCAACACTACCGTGGGCGAAATGCGACGAGCGGGATTATCCAAGCAGAAGATTGCCTATATACGCGACTTGGCGGAGCACGCCGCCAGCGGATCATTGGACTTTACCGTGCTACCCGGTTTGTCTGACGATGAAGTGATCTCTGCGCTGACGCAAGTAAAGGGCATCGGCGAATGGACGGCGCACATGTTCCTGATGTTCGCGCTTCGTCGCCCCAACGTTCTACCCACTGGAGACTTCGGTGTCCGCAGTGCCATCCGTAAGGCCTACAAGAAACGCTATAAGACCAAGGACGGATTGCCTTCACCCGCGCACATTCAGAAGCTGGCGAAGGCGTGGCATCCTTATTGTTCCGTGGCCAGTTGGTATCTGTGGCGCTCACTCGAAAGCACTCCGGAGATTTAGGTTCACTTTGCTGATTTTGTAGTCTCAAGAACGAAAATGTTTGGAATGAGCTTTTGGCTGAGAGCTGACAGCTAAGAGCTGAAAGCGGGTTTTCCGAATGCCAGACCACAAAGTGCAGTTCACGATTCCCTACCGCGAACTCGGGCGCGCCGATATCAAGTTCAAGGTCTATGCGCAAGAGACTGTCGGCAGGAAGCCGCCAGAAGAAGAGCTAATCGGCACACTTTTAGTGAGCCATGGCGCGATCGAATGGCGCTCAAGAAAGAAACAGAACAAGGTCAAGCTCGATTGGCGCGATTTCGATCGCTATATGTTGGAAAAGAAGATTAAGCGGTGACAAAGGCAGCACTCAGCATTTAGCACTTAGCATTTAGTCACGAATTGAACAGCCTCTGCCCAGAGTTTCGCTTTTAGTTTTCTCCGTGTTCTCCGTGTCTCCGTGGTGAATTCGCAGTTGCTGTTGTATTCTTAATCAAGTGACAAACACTGACTCCCAAAAGATCCGAGTGCTCGTCGCCAAGCCTGGCTTGGATGGACACGACCGCGGCGCGAAGGTAATCGCTCGTGCGCTGCGCGATGCGGGTATGGAAGTGATCTACACCGGGCTGCGGCAGACGCCGGAGATGATCGTGAATGCAGCGTTGCAGGAAGACGTGGACGTGATAGGACTGTCCATCCTCTCAGGCGCGCACAATGCGATCATTCCCCGCGTGATGGACCTGATGCGTCAGCAGAAGATGGAAGACGTAATGGTCGTGCTCGGCGGCACGATTCCCGCGCAAGACCTCGATCAACTGTCGAAAGCCGGAGTGGCTGCGGTCTTCGGTCCCGGGACTCCGATGCAGGACATCATCCAGTTCATTCGAACGAACGTAAAGCCGCGCAGCGTAACCGCATAAAGCTGATTTCCCCGCTTCAAATCCTTCCTCAATTAATCCCCATTGCTCATCGGCTATGATGCTGGAGCGGTGAGCCGGCATTGATCGAACACGAACAATACTTCACAACTGATCGGACTCAGGACTCGATGGTGCTCACCATCACGAGCCCTGATTTCACAAATCGCCTGAGCCGCAGTCGCGTAGCGGCGCTAAGGAATGAGGTTGAGCGGCTTGCGAGCGTCCCTTTGCTGCTTCCTCTGGTCCTTACCGGCAACTCAAATTTTTTTCCGCCGGCGCCGATCTCAATGAGATCTCACAACTAACCGGTCCCGAAGCGTACGAATTTGCGCTCATGGGACAGCGCCTGATGAACGTCGTTGATAACTACCCTGCTCCGGTTGTCGCTGCAATTAGCGGCTATTGCATGGGTGGCGGACTCGACTTGGCGCTGGCTTGCGATTACCGCATCAGTTCGCCGAATGCGATCTTCGGACATCGCGGTGCAGCTCTGGGCATCATGACGGGTTGGGGAGGAACACAGCGGCTGCCCCGATTGATCGGCAAGTCGCGCGCGATGCAGATGTTTCTGGCGGCGGAGAAGGTCCATGCGGAACAAGCGCTGGAAATCGGATTGGTGGATGTGGTTGCCGAGAGTCCGGTGGAAGCCGCAGTGGAATGGATAAAATCACATGCAGCTCGGAACGGCGAGATTGCCCCATCCCGCATGGCTCCTGTATCGTAAAGAGTTTCCGTTCTCTACTTCAGGACTAGTGTAATCGCCAATGGCCGAGAGCAGCACCAGCACACCTCACTCTAACATCTTGCAATCGAAGACAGACGCCACCTCGCCGCGTTTTGAGAAGAATATGCGCGCCATGGCGGAGTTGATGGCGCAGATCCATAACGAGCAGGAGCAGATTCAGCAGGGTGGCGGACCGAAGGCGATTGAAGCGCAGCACACGAAGGGACGGCTGACTGCGCGAGAACGCATCGCTTTGCTCATCGATCCGGAGACCGAGTTCCGCGAACTGGGCCTCTACACCGCCTATGGCATGTATGAAGAGTGGGGCGGAGCGCCGTCGGGCGGCGTGGTGACCGGCCTCGGACGCGTCCATGGCCGATTGTTCATGCTGATCGTGAACGACGCAACGGTGAAAGCCGGCGCGTTCTTTCCGATGACGTCGAAAAAAGTCATCCGCGCGCAAAATATCGCGATTGACAACAAGATTCCGACGATCTACCTCGTCGATTCCGCGGGCGTGTTTCTGCCGCTGCAAGAAGATGTCTTTCCTGACACCGACGATTTTGGCCGCGTCTTCCGTAACAACGCGGTGATGTCGGCGATGGGTATTCCCCAGATCGCAGCAATCATGGGTATGTGCGTCGCCGGTGGCGGATACCTTCCCGTGATGTGCGACCACATATTAATGACCGAAGGAAGCGGATTATTTCTTGCTGGGCCTGCTCTGGTGCAAGCGGCCATCGGACAGAAATATACGGCGGAAGAGTTGGGCGGCGCAAAGATGCACGCGCAGATCGCCGGTACTATCGACTTCCGCGAAGAGAATGATGAGGCGTGTCTCACGCGTATCCGCTCGCTAGTGGACAAGATGGGAAACCGCGACTCGATTTCTTCGCCGTTCAGTGTGACGGAATCGGAAGAGCCACTCTTCGCGGCGGAAGAGATCTACGGCATCGTTGAATCGGACACATCGAAGCCCTACGACATGCATGAGGTCATCGCGCGCATTGTCGATGGCAGCAAGTTCGATGAATACAAGGCCGAGTACGGCAAGACACTGATCTGCGGATATGCGCGCATCGGCGGGCATGCGGTTGGAATCGTCGCCAACCAGAAGACGCACGTCCATCACACCGATTCGCACACCGGCGAAAAGCGTGTCGAGTTTGGCGGTGTGATCTATACCGAATCCGCGGACAAGGCTTCGCGATTCATCATGGACTGCAACCAAAATCTCGTCCCCTTGATCTTTTTGCATGACGTGAACGGATTCATGGTGGGACGCGATGCGGAGTGGAGTGGCATCATTCGTGCCGGCGCAAAAATGGTAAATGCGGTTTCGAACTCTGTCGTCCCGAAGATCAGCGTGATCATCGGCGGCAGCTTCGGCGCGGGACACTACGCCATGTGCGGCAAAGCCTTCGATCCGCGATTCGTCTTCGCATGGCCCACTGCACGATACGCAGTGATGAGTGGCGCGGCAGCCGCAGGAACGCTGGTCGAGATCAAGATCAAACAACTGGAACGCGGCGGCAAAAAGTTGACCGACGAAGACAAGAAGCAGCTATTCGACGAAACGAAAGCGACATACGATCGCCAGACCGACCCCCGTTACGGTGCGGCACGCCTGTGGATCGACAGCATCATCGATCCGCTGGAAACACGGCAGGCGTTGATCGATGCGCTCGAAGCGGTGTCGCTGAACCCTGATGTTCCAAAATTCAATGTTGGCGTGTTGCAAACTTAGTCGCCGTGGCGCTTGGCTTCGTCGGCATCGGCAACAATTACGTTGACACACCTGTCCCTAGACGGTAGCCTTCGTTCCTCCTCTAAAAACTGATTTCAGCGCGTTCATCCGGGCTTGATTGTTCTTGCTCCGGATCATGCGCGAGCTTCGAAGCCTATTACTACTAATCCAGGAGAGTTTGAGAATGAAGAAGCGATTGCTTTCGTTAATCCCTGTTGTTGCACTGATGGTCTGTTTTTCAACCGCTGCCAGCGCACAACATAAGCTCCCGGTCATTGTACCCAAGGGATCAGATATAAAACCATTCGAGGTAAAGCCAGGCGACACGTCAAAGGAAAAGCCAGGCGCTCCCAACCTACAGGACATTTTTGACCCGAAAGAACATGTCGCGTTTTGCAAAGAATTGAAGGCAGAGGAAACCCATCTTGAATCTCTGCTCTCAGCCCATTCAAAGCACAAGAGCAGCTGCATCGATACCAAGTCGCCGATAAAGACAGCAAAGGGAAGCTGCAGCGTAAGAGCTGCGGCACTCGATAGGTGCCTTAACATGACCCTCGGTGAAATCAAGTCTGAATGGAACGAACAAAAGTGTTCCCTCGCGGGCACGCTCACAAAGAAGCCGTAACTTGCGAGATCTTGCTGTCTATTGAGGCCGCCCGTCAGGGCGGCTTTTTTTGCTTGGACATCTGGTATCGTTATTTGGCCGTGTTAGACGCAATGAATACTGTCAAACTGATCGAGTGTCCGCGCGATGCCTGGCAAGGGCTGCCGGGGCAGATACCGAGCGACACCAAAGCCGCCTACCTGCGTGCTCTGATAGCGGCGGGCTTTAAGCACATTGATGCTGTGTCGTTCGTGTCCCCGAAAGCAGTACCGCAGATGGCGGATTCGGAAGCAGTATTGAAGGAACTTGATCCGCCGGATGACGTTGAGATTATCGGAATCGTTGTGAACGAAAAAGGAGCCGATCGGGCGATTGCCACTGAAGCGGTGCGCACGTTGGGATTTCCGTATTCAATCTCGCCGACATTTCTGCAAAACAATCAGCGGCAGACTCTCGACGAGGCAATCGACCAATTGGAAAAGATCAAGGCAAAGGCTGATGATGCCGGATTGGATGTAGTTGCATACATCTCCATGGCATTCGGGAATCCTTACGGCGATTTGTGGAATGTCGACGAAGTTTCTGAAGCCGTTGGCATTCTCGCCGACATTGCCATAAAGCAGATTTCGTTGGCGGACACTGTAGGCGCGGCGAATTCAACGACGATTGCGGATGTGGTCAAGGCTGTTACTTCGAAGTATGACCATTTGGAGATCGGCGTTCATCTGCATAGCCGTCCGGAGTCTGCGGTTGAGAAGATTTTGGCCGCGTACGACGCCGGATGCCGCAGATTTGATTCCGCTATCGGCGGACTGGGTGGATGTCCGTTCGCGCAGGACGATTTGGTGGGGAACATCGCAACCGAAAGTGTTCTGGCAGCCTTGATGCAACGTGATGTTGAGATCCCGATCAAACATTCCATCTCCGAGGCAGCGGGAATTTCGAGTGAGATTGCCGCGCAGTACGGACAACAACTATGACCGAATTTAAGACGCTTCTTCTTTCCGAATCCGACAGCATCGCCACCATCACATTCAATCGCCCCGAGAAGCGCAATGCCGTCAGTTTCGAGTTAGTGCAAGACCTGATGCGCGCGCTGGAGGAGATTGAAAAATCCAGCTCGCAAGTTGTGATCATGACGGGCGCGGGCAAGGCTTTCTGCGCGGGATTGGATCTGGAAGACCTCAAGGGACTAGTCGGCAAAACGCACGAACAGAACGTGCAGGATTCGGCGACGATGGCGCGCATGTTCCGCACCATCTACGATTTTCCCAAGCCAACTATTGCCGCCGTGAATGGCGCAGCCATTGCGGGAGGAACGGGAATCGCCACGATGTGCGACTTCACGCTTGCGGTGCCAGAAGCAAAATTCGGATACACGGAAGTGCGAATCGGATTTGTGCCGGCGATCGTTTCGTCATTCCTTGTAATGCAGGTGGGACACAAGATCGCGCGCGATCTGCTGATGACCGCACGCTTATTCGATGCCGCTGAGGCGCATCGCTACGGGCTGGTGAATGAGATCGTCCAGCCGGAACACCTGCTGGCGAGAGCCAATGAATTGGCGAAGCTGCTGCTCGAGAACAGCCCATCTTCCGTGCGTGCGACCAAGGCGCTTATCAATGGATTCATCAAAACGCAGCTGGATTCGCAAGTGACCGCCGCCATTGAGGACAATGCCCGCATCCGCAACACCGCTGATTTCCACGAAGGGATATCGTCCTTCCTGGAAAAGCGTAAACCGGTTTGGAGCGGAAAATAGCTCCGGTCAGGGTAGCGTCAATTATGGCGGTCGAATATATGCCAGCGGAAGCACATTGGATGTAGACAAGTTTTCGCTCACCACATTGCGGATCACGAAACAGGGGCGGTCCGCGCTCAAGACCTATCGCCAGCAGATCGCGACAGCATTGAAAGCTTCTTCTTAGCATTGCGAACAACACTGCGAATCCATCTCTCTTCCTGTATTCTCTTGAGTCATGAGTCCGCTCCACTCAATTGTTGGTCAAGCCCGTGTACGCGTCCGCTATGCTGAGACAGACAAGATGGGCGTTGTATACCACTCCAACTTCATCGTCTGGTTTGAGGTGGGTCGGGTGGAATTGCTGCGGCAACTGGGCTTCAGTTATCGCGACATGGAACTTCAGGATGATTGCCACATCGCCGTTGTCGACGTGCGCTGTCGATATAAGTCGCCGGCATATTACGATGATGAGTTGATCGTGCGTACGCGGCTGAAAAACCTGCGCGGCAGCTTGATGGTCTTCGATTACCAAGTGAGGCGATTGAGCGATGATGTGATCTTGGCAGAAGGCGAGACCACGCATCTGGTAGTGAACGCCAAGATGGAGAAGACGGTGCTTCCCGAGAAATACTTGAACGCTTTTGCTGCAGCGGTAGCGCGCGAAGGCGATCAGTCGAATTCAACAACCGGGAAGTCGAATGGCTGAGACCCCAAAGCCCAAGTGGGACAAGGAGCGGGTCCATCCTCGCTATCTTTTTGAGACAGCCGTGAGCATGACCACTCCTGAGCCGACGCGGCAAGTTTTGAAGGGAAAGAGCATTGACATCAGCGAAGGCGGCATCTCGGTGCGCGTTCCCGCCGAACTGGCCAGCGGGATCATTGTGCAACTGGAATTCACGGTTCCTCCCGAGAGGGAGCCCATCCGCGTGAGAGCGATCGTCCGCAATAGCATCATCAGCCGCTACGGAATGGAATTTCTCACGCTTACGCCGGAACAGCGCGGACAGATACTGAGATATTGTTTAACATTGGCGCCACTTTAACCCAGGATTGGCGCTTCGGCTTTGATTGGAGACTTGAATGAAGGAAGCTCAGAAAAAAGTCTTGAACGGTTATATCTCTCAAATCGAAAAGATCGCTGACAAAGCAGAGAAGCTTCAGAGTAAGGTGGACGACGACTACAAAGCACTCTTAAAGACCGAGATCGAGGGCTATCGCCAGCTCATTGAAATATGGCGAAAACGGATTGAAAGTGGCAACTGACAAGAAAAAAACTCAAAGATGAATCCCATACACATCAACGGAAACGATCTCACGCTGGAAGAACTGCGTGAAGTGGTCTATGCGCGGCGTCCTGTACTTCTCGAGACGGAAGCCCGCGAGCGGGTGGAACGCGCGCGTGCCGTGGTTGACGACCTGGTGGCGAATGACCGCCTTGCCTACGCGATAACTACAGGTGTGGGAATGCTGAGCGACGTCCGCATTAGCGCGGAGCAGAATCGCGAGTTGCAGGTGAATTTGTTGCGATCGCATGCAGTAGGAGTAGGCGAACCGTTGTCTGAGGCGGAGACGCGGGCGATGATCCTATTGCGCGCGAATTCACTCGCCAAAGGATTTTCCGGAGTCCGCCCCGAAGTGATCAACACGCTTTGCGAGATGCTGAACCGCGGTGTGCATCCAGTGATTCCATCGCAAGGAAGCGTGGGGGCAAGCGGTGATCTGGCTCCGCTCGCGCATCTCGCGCTGGTGCTGATTGGCGAAGGCGAGGCATTTGTCTCTGACACAACCCGCGCTCCCGGACGCCACGAACGCCGCGGTAAGCGGCTATCGGGGGCGAAGGCGCTCGCCGCCGCACAAATCAAACCACTCAATCTGGAAGCCAAGGAAGCCATCTCGCTGATCAATGGCACGCAGGCGATGCTCGCGGTGGGAACGCTCAGCCTGCTTTCCGCGGAGACGCTGGCGGATACGGCCGACGTGTTAGGAGCGATGTCGCTCGATGCGCTCAAAGGCACCGACGCTGCTTTCGACGAGCGGTTACACACGGCGCGTCCGCATCCGGGACAAATCAAAGTCGCCGCCAATCTCCGCAAGATGCTGGAAGGCAGCGCGCTGCGCGAGTCACATCGTGAGTGCGGCAAGGTGCAGGACGCATACTCGTTGCGCTGTATCCCGCAAGTCCACGGAGCCGTGCGCGACACGCTGGCATTCTGTCGACAGGTCTTTGAGACGGAGATGAATTCCGCCGTCGATAATCCGTTGGTCTTTCCACAACCAAAGCAGGTTGGCGCTCCTCGCACCGGCATCATTGCGGAAGCGCACGGAGACATCGTCTCTGGAGGAAATTTTCACGGCGAACCCGTCGCGTTCGCGCTGGATTACCTGGCGATTGTTCTTTCCGCGCTGGCGGGAATCTCTGAGCGTCGCATTGAACGACTCGTAAATCCCGCGCTGAACGAGGGCTTGCCACCATTCCTGGCCGCAGGCGCTGGGTTGAACTCCGGATTCATGATGCCGCAGGTAACAGCAGCCGCGCTGGCGAGCGAAAATAAAGGTCTGGCGCACCCTGCATCGGTGGATTCGATCACGACGTCTGGGAACAAAGAAGATTACGTCTCGATGGGCATGGGCGGTGCGATCAAGCTGAAGAAGGTCATCGCCAACACCCGCAATGTGCTGGCAATCGAAGCGATTGCCGCCGCGCAGGCTCTCGACTTCCGCGCACCGCTAAAAACCGGAAAACGCGGACAGCAGGCCCATGCGGCAATTCGCTCGGTAAGCCCGCCAGTAACGCATGACCGAGTGCTGTCCGGCGACTTCGCGAAAGTGGCGGAGCTGATTGAGAGTGGGAAGATTGCGGAAGTGCTCAAAAGCTAACCGCGGATAAAAGACGAATCAAATCTGATAAACCCATTAAGGTCGGAACGCATAGCTGTCTATCCACAGAGAGACCCAGCGTCCTTTTGTTTCATCCGCCCTTATCCTTCTTTAATCCGCGGTTAAAGGTTTTTGCTCTTGATTTCCCGCCAGCCCCAACTCACCTGCAATTCCCTTCATCGCCTCAATGCAAAACGTAATGTGTTCGTCGAGACTGACTCCCAAGTCGGCGGCACCATTGATGATGTCATCGCGATTGACGCTGCGGGCGAAGGCTTTGTCTTTCATTTTGCGACGGACAGAGCCGGCGTCTAGGTCAGTGATCGACTTGCTCGGCTTCACCAGCGTTGCGGCGGTGATCAGCCCGGAGAGTTCGTCACAAGCGTAAAGCACTTTCTCCATGATCGACTCGCGTTTCACTCCGCTGTAATCGGCGTGAGAGAGGATGGCGCGCAAAATGTCCTCGGGATATCCGCGGTCGCGCATGATCTTGTTGCCAACCAACGGATGTTCTTCCGGCGTGGGATATCTTTCGTAATCGAAATCGTGCAGGAGTCCGGTGATGCCGAATGTTTCCGCTTCTTCTTCCGGCAACGCGAACTTTTTCGCGTAGGCCCTCATGCACGCTTCCACAGCCTGGGCGTGTTTGCGTAAACTTTCTGACTGGGTGTATTCACATAGTAACCCCCACGCCGACTCACGATTTAACAATGTTTTGTACCTGTTTTCTCCCGGTTTTCTCCGGGTTTTCCGGATGAATCATCCGTTACTGTCGAGAATTGTATTGACATCAACGGCATCTGTACCGCAAAGTTACTAGCGCAAGAAGTGTAGCAGTGAAGAAGCCCGCTCTGGCCTCTTCCAAAACCTGAATGGCAACCACTTTAGCACCCGTAGATTCACGGGAAGTACTGAGGTGCGACCACTGTCACCTCGTCCAATTCCGGACCAATAATAACCTTTGCAGAAAATGCCACCTGAGCCTTGAGGCTGATATCGAAGAGCCTGAGCCCATTGTGGCGGAAGCTGTTGGGCAAGCCTTGCCGATGGGCCATGGCAACCAGATCCAGATTGCAGCTGCTATCCGCAGCCTGCGATTGCGGAGCAGTCTGAGCCAGCGGCAATTGGCGTTGCGCATGCAAGTTCCGCGAACGTACGTTTCAAAGATCGAGAACGACAAGGCCACACCTACGCTCTCCTCTTTGCAGCGATTGGCGACCGCGCTGGAGATTTCCGTTACTGAGTTGCTGGAAGTTGCAACGCAGAACCCGGCCAGAGAAGCGGAAGTCCGCGAGCTCATGGCTGACGAGTTCATCTCAGAACTGGTGCCGTTCATCAGCAAGCTGGACGCGATGCAACGTTCGTCGTTCCTGACGCAAGTGCGTGAGCTGACGACGCGACCACGCCGCAGCGCCTAACTGTTTATCACTGAAACCGAAGCCGGGACCTATTGGTCTCGGCTTTTCTTTTCTGCACCTGATAATCTAAATCAAATTGATGGACATTCGAGAAAACATCCCACTGGCTCCGCTCACGACTTTCAAAGTCGGCGGCAATGCGCGATATCTGGTGGAAGCCCGCAGCGCAGACGACGTGCTGGCGACGGTGGAATATGCCCGGTCTAATCACCTGCCCCTGTTCATCCTGGGTGGTGGTAGCAACCTGGTTGTGGCGGATGCGGGATGGCCGGGGCTGGTCTTGAAGATCGCAATCGGCGGCGTTTCAGAACGCGACAACGCTGACAAAAAAGAATTCGAAGTCGGCGCCGGGGAGGATTGGGACAAGTTCGTGGCTCTTACAGTCGCGCGAAATTGTGCAGGAGTGGAGACGCTCAGCGGAATTCCCGGAACTGTGGGCGGAACGCCGGTGCAGAATGTGGGAGCGTACGGCCAGGAAGTCGCAGAGACGATCACTTCCGTCCGCGTGCTCGAATTGGCGACGATGCAGGTTCGAGATCTCGGCAATTCGGAATGCGGGTTCGCGTATCGAACCAGCATATTTAATTCTTCCGAGCGCGGGCGGTACATTGTCCTGCGAGTAACGTTTGCGCTGACACTTGGCGGCACGGCGAGAATTGCGTATGCCGACCTGAAGAAATACTTTCCCGAAGGCAGCAGCCCGTCATTGCAGCAAGTCCGCGATGCCGTGCGCGAGATCCGTCTGAGCAAGGCCATGCTGATCGTCCCCAATGATGACGATTGCCGCAGCGCGGGGTCGTTCTTCAAAAACCCCATCGTGGACGCAGCAAAGTATGAAGAGGTCGCGGCGCGGGTGAATGGAAACGCGCCTCCGAAGTATCCCGCCGGCGATGGCAAAGTGAAGCTCTCCGCAGCATGGCTGGTGGAGCAGTCGGGATTTCAAAAAGGACTATCTCGCGGCCCGGTGGGGATTTCGCGAAGACATTCGCTTGCGATTGTGAACCGCGGCGGAGCGACGGCCGCCGATATTCTGGCGCTGAAGAATGAAGTGCAAGCAGGGGTGCGCGACAAATTTGGAATCGAACTGACGCCCGAACCGGTGTTCGTGGGATTTGAATGACCTCAGGGGCTAAAGCCCCGATTCTTCATGGCCGCAAATTGCAGGGCTAAAGCCCTGCGCCACCCGATTTGGCTCATTACGCCCTAAGTCCTGCTCCATCGTTCGTGATTATTTATTCAAATACTGGCCCCCTGTAATTCCCGGATCAATTGTTCGCGCTCACTGGCCAGGATCTCGCTTGGACTTCCCTGTTTCACAATGCTTCCATTCTCAAGCGTAACCACGCGCTCTCCTAGCGCAAACACTTCGTCCAGAGCATGAGTCACATAGATCACAGGAATGCGATGGTCGCGCGTCATTGCGCGCAGGTCGGCGATGATTTTGGACTTGGTTTCGTAATCGAGCGCGGAGAGTGGCTCATCCAGCAACAGCGCTCGCGGGCGAGTGACTAGCGAGCGCGCCAACGCGACTCGCTGACGTTCGCCACCGGAGATGCGGTCCGGACGTTGCCGCGCAAGGTGCGGAATGTGGAATGATTCCAAGATCGCATCTACTTGTTGCTTGCGTGCGGGGCTTGGTAGCCGGCTCAGCCCATAGCCCACGTTTTCTTCGACGGTAAGGTGCGGAAAAAGCGCGAGCGTCTGGAAAACGTATCCCAGATTGCGTGTGCTCGCGGGGAGATTCACGCGCGATTGCGAATCGAACACAACTGCGTGCTTACCATTCTCGTTGAGCGCGATTCTTCCTGCATCCGGTGTAAGCAGGCCGGCGATGCATTCGAGGATAGTTGTCTTGCCTGATCCGGATGGCCCAAAGAGTACGGTGACTCCAGATGCGGCGCTGAATTGCACATCCAAGGCGAACTGGTGATGTCGCGTGGCAAAACGCTTTGAGACACGGACGTCGAGCGAGATCGGGGAGGACATCCTATTTGCCCAACCATCCCCGCCAGAGCTGTCGATTGGCTGCGTACACGCCCGACAGCACGATAAACGAGAACGCCAACAGCAACAGGGCGGTTTGATTTGCTGCGACGTAATCGAGGTCTTGAACGCGATCGTAGATGTCGATAGAGATTGTTCGCGTAACGCCGGGAATATTTCCGCCCACCATCAGCACCACTCCGAACTCTCCGACGGTGTGGGCGAAACTCAAAATGACTCCTGCGAGGATTCCAGTCAGGGACAGCGGCATGATGATGCGGGAGAATGTTTGTGTCGGCGATGAGCCCAGCACCGACGATGCTGCAAGCAGGTTACGATCGACTTGAGAAAACGCCACCGCAAACGGCTGAACAGCGAACGGCAGGCTATATAGGACGGACGCGATCAGCAGTCCTTGAAAGCTGAATGCGAAGCTGTGTCCCGTCCAGTGCTGATACCAGCGCCCGATAGGACTCTGCGCCCCGATGGCAACGAGAACGTAGAAACCAAGCACTGTCGGCGGCAATACCAGCGGCAGTGCAACCACGGCTTCCACAAGGAACTTCCATCGCCATCGGGAGTAGGCGATCCAATAGGCCAGCGGCAGTCCGACAACGAGCAGGATCAGCGACACCAAGGACGCGAGTTTTGCCGTGAGTGCAACTGCTTGCCAGTTCACAGCCGTTGTACTTCCTCGCCGGGAACGATGAAACCGAAGCGGCGCATGATCGCGATCCCTGCCGGGCTCTTCAAATATGAAATGAACGCGCTGGCAGCGGACTTGTTTTTCGCGGAAGCCACAATAATCGCTGCTTGCTCCAGTGGCGGATAGGCGTCCAGCGGCACCTCCCAAAATTTCCCTCGGTCGATCAGCGCCGGAGACAGCGCCAACGAAAGAGCTGAGAATCCGATCTCCGCGTTTCCGGTTTCAATGAACTGTGTCGCTTGGGAGATGTTCTCGCCGAAGACAAGTTTGTCGCGGACCTTTGCCGCAAGACCGTAATGCTGCATTGCCGCCATGGCTGCACGGCCATAAGGCGCGTGCTCGGGATTGGCGATTGAGACTTTGTGGACCGAGGGATGGAGCAACGCGTTCATTCCCAATTTCGCAACGTCAATTGGTGAGCCGTTCGGCACCCAGAGAACGATCCTTCCCCGCGCGTATTTGTACAAGCTTCCTGGCTGCGCCAAACCGCCCGCTTCAAGCTTTCGGGGATAGTGGATATCAGCGGAGAAGAAAAGGTCAAAAGGTGCGCCGTTCTGGATCTGCGCATAGAAATTTCCTGAAGATCCGAACGACGTCCTTACATGAGTGCCAGTCTGTTTCTCGAAATCGGCAGTGAGTACTTTGAACGCGGCGCTTAGATCGGAAGCGGCGGCGATGGTAAGTTCGTTATTCTGGGTAAACGCCTGCGTCGCGAAGAACAAAAGAGCAAATACAAGCTGGGACAATCTTTGACTAAGGCCGAACAATCATCACCTCGGTGGATTTGATCAGGGCGGCAGCGGTGTCGCCGGCCTTCAGCCCCATCTCTTGCACAGCGTCGGAGGTAATGATCGAGGTGATGACCTGTCCACCTATCGACAATTTCACCTGCGCCATCAAGCCGCTCACTTTGATCTCAGTGATGCGTCCAACAAGTTGATTTCGTCCGCTGATCTTCCTGTAGCTTTGGCGTCTTTCAGGAATAGGCTTGCTACGCTGGTTGTGGAGAAAGCGATCAAGCTCGCCCTCAGGAATGCGATGATGTCCGCCAGTGGTCTTAACCGTCTTCAACTTATGCTGGTAGATCCACTGCTTGATAGTGGGATAACTTATTCCCAAGCGAATGGCGGCCTCTTTCGGCTTTAGCAGTGCTGGCATGATTAAGTCGATTTTAGCTGTGTTAAACCGTTATTTCAATACGATTATTCGGATATTCGGAACTCGCAGCCTGGATGTGGGTTTGATATGGTTGAAGATACGTTCATCGTAACCTTTTTTGTTTTACCGCATCCGATACTCACGGCGTAGCTGCGCTGCAATCCATTCTGCAATTTAGATCCGTACATTACTAGAGGCCCATCAATGCTGATCAAGAAACCTGAAGACATCCGCTATTCTGAGACCACTCCCAAGAATTCATATCTGAACCGACGCACGTTCCTTGCTGCTGCGGG
>JAOAPL010000368.1 GCA_025462925.1 Acidobacteriaceae bacterium | reverse complement strand
TCGTGTATCGCTTACTTCGAGGACCTCACGGAGAGCGGCTGCGCGCGATCGCCACGCTGGGCGATCAGAGTCACAGAACGGCGAGGGCGATCGCTTGGCTTAGGGCCAATTACACGAAACCTTTGCGCGTAGAGAAACTCGCGGAAGTTGCACGCATGGGAGTGTCAACCCTGCATCATCATTTTCGCGCGTTGACGGCGATGAGCCCACTTCAATACCAGAAACAGCTTCGATTAGTTGCCGCGCGAGAACGAATGCTCGGTGAAGGGATCGATGCCGCGAGTGCGGCGTTCGAAGTCGGCTATGAGAGTGCGAGTCAGTTCAACCGCGAGTACAAGCGCTTCGTTGGTCAAACGCCGATGCGGGACCTCAAAGTGCGTCGGCTGGCCGGCTCCGCAATGGTCAACGATTAACGACCCTGCAGATGCCAAGCGCGAAGATCACTTCCTACAAGCCGACTTTCGGTACTCAACAACGGTGGACTTCTCGATGCCCCTAGCCCGTGCGGTCCCAGGAACTAAAGGTAGATAATGGAAGGGCCACAAGGCTGAGGAGAAAATGGTGGTGAACGAGAACGACATCAGAACCCGCGCGTACTTCCATTTTGCGAACCGCACCGGGACAACCTGGCAGGACCTAACTTCGAATTGGATCCAGGCAGAAGCCGAAGAGAAGGCGCTGGCAGCGGCGAAGATCCCGGACATTACTGGCGAACTCTTTACGTATCGTCCCTTGTCGCAGCTCATTCCGACGTTGGTTTTGCCGGCGATCGATGCGAAGGTTGCAAATGGAGCGATTCTCCCGACCGCTCTTCCCATAGAACTCAAACGGCTGCAAATTCTTTGGCCTTCATCCGGCACCACAGTGGTCCAGGTCAACGACGAAGTTCAGATCCATGTCGTAGGGCTTCCGACTCGCACCAACCTCAAGGCCGGCGATCCTATCCACGCCTCGGACTTTGTCCCCGGAAGCGAACGGCTCGTACCTCCCACGATCAATGGGGTACCGGCCGCGTATCTTCTGTTCTTTTCGAGTTTCATGGACATGCGGGTCTATTTCGACTTTTCGCACAATGCTCCCGGCGGCAATCCACATACCCCAGTCACGCCGCCCTATGAACTCCAGGAACTTGCCGCTCGTCGCGACTTCATTCAGGCACACCCACCCGAGACATTGCTCGCGAGACTGAGGCAACTCGGATGGCCGCCGTCGCCGACGTATTACCCGACGCTGGTCCAGACGATGGCTCAGCCGGGCGGCGATACGCCTGCAATGATTGCTTCGACAATCACCGCTCTCCACGGACCAGAGTATTGGACAAGGAGCATCGCGCTCTGGGAGGAACTCAAGATTTTCTCGACGCGCACTCCGTACGTACGAAAGGCGATCGAAGAATATCTGGAAGGCGACTACGTCTCCGCCATATACGTGGCTGTTCCCCAGTTCGAGGGCCTCATCAATGATTATGTTGCTTCCGCTGGAGGCACCGTTGCGGGCGGATTCCGGAACACGGTGACTGAGTTCAAGCGTTTGATCGAATCGCGGAAGGTACTCCTCTTTCCACGCTTCGCCCTTACGCATGTTGTGGACTTCATCGACAGTGGAAGTTTCTGGAACAACACGAGCACGATTGCGAACCCCAATCAAGAAGTCAATCGACACGGGATTGCGCATGGAGTCTTCACAGGCTTTGAGACCCAGGAACTCGCGCTTAAGTTCCTGCTGCTTCTTGATTGCGTTGCATTCATTCTCATCCAAGACCAATTGATTCGCGGAGCCTTGAATTAAGATATTGGTCGTCGCTGTCCGCTCAGGGCACGATCTAACCCGATTAGGAACGAGAAACGCGCTTATGAGCACTCCTCTAGGCACCCTGATTATCTGGCCTCTTGCGTTTGGCGTCGAGGTCTTTCAGAACAGATTTCACGCTTTCCGGGGTGTGCCCCAAGACTGCAAGCATCTCCTCTGGCGTGATCGTCTCGCTCTTTACGAAGGGCACGGCTGCAACCAACTGGGGTGACAACCTCTTCACGTTCCACTCCGGCGCCAACTTTCCTTGAACGAGTTTCAGTTGGATAGGGTCGTAGAGCTGGCTCAAGAAATCACTTGCGCTCGGTGTTTCCCCATCCCAAAGACAGTAGGTCGCTACGCGTTCCGGCGCGCCCCCCTGACTCCCAGACGGATCAATTAAGATGCTGATTTCTCGCTCCCGAAGGAACTTCCCCAGGGCAGAAGCGTCGTAGTAGTAGACTCCATCGACCTGACCCGCAATCGCTAGCGGCATCGCATTGAGAAGCACGAGGTGGACCGCTTCCCAGTGCGATTCCTTGCCGAAGTACTGCCGTAGGATATCGGGGTGCTCTGTGAGTTGCTCCCCGATCCTTCGAATCTGCTCTTCCGCCTCTTCCAACTTCTTCATGAAGAAGTAGTCATCGCTTGCGCGGCCTGTTGGCAGACTGAAGTTCTTGCATTCAAAAAGGAACAGTTGATTGTCCCAGAGCACGGCAGCATCGCAGTCAAATTGGTATCCGTCGAGCTTGTACTTAAAGCCGGCGACAGGAATCTTCGCTTCTTTGAACATCCGCTGGACCTCGGCCTCGAAGATCTCACCTTTTCCGTAGACCTGGATCTCCTGACTGCTGAATTGCGACAGAATGACTTTTGGAAGCGAGACCGCCGCATAGGCGGCAGCGAAGAATTGAAGCTGTCCATCGCTGTCCTCTAGGAGCGGCGCATCGTAGACGTCAATCCTGTCGAGTGAAAAGGTCAATGCAGAGATGAATGCTTCAGCTTTTTCGCCGGTCAGCGATGCAAGCTCTAGCGTTGTTTTCAGTGATTCCCGATCGATTGGAACGAGATGAAATACCGGTTCACCGTCCTTATCGCGCGCAAAGCAGCGCTGAAGTACCGCATAGGCACGAATCCATTCGCGAAAACTCAGGCCCCCATACTCCTTTGTAGACGTCACGATGGGGTAGTTGTAAACGGCGCTAAGCGAGAGCAGCGCGTCGGCCTCATCTTCCGAAACGAATGAGTTTGGCGCGAACGAGACCTTTTCTTTCGAAGGATCGCCGATGGCAAGTTGAGCCAATCGCTTGAACTTCAAGTTGTTTTGCAAAGACTGCTGCTCCAGCCGAAGACGGGCGGTGAAGAAGAAAACCTCGCTCGTAAGATCCAGATCAAATCGAAATAGTCGTTGGTGCTTCGGATCGTTCGGCCCGGCTCCTTCTTCCTCAACTACCAGCTCTTCATCCCAAAAGCGGATGTGCTCGCTGCCTTCTTCGATGAGTTCCCATGTCTGGGCGTACAGATGATGGATGATCGCTTCATATTGCACCTGTTCCGAAGTAGCTAGATAGGGTGGCAATACGATCCGCTGTCCGTCCAGGAGACCGCCGTATGCGAGCATTTTGATCGCGCTCCCCATAGACTCAATCAAATTGTTGACGATGGCATCCGGGTTGACCAGGTTCCCATCCTCATCTTTGATTCGGACATTCAATGGATTCATGAAGGCGAAACCATCACTGCCGGAACTCTTGATCACAACCTCACCGAGCTTCTTGTGGATGATGCGAATCTCGGCTATCGTCCTCTCGACGACGCCCCACACCTGTTCCTGAGCCGTTCGCTTGCTGATCGCGCATTCCTCAACCCTGGCGAGGATGGCGTCGAATGCCTCCTCTATCCTTGCGCATTCCAAGATGTGAAGATCAAGGTAGTCGACCAACTCTGTTGATGCCTTATCGGCGATCAATGCGCGGAGTCTTGCTCGGAACTTGTCTCTCGCTTTGCGTTGTTTAGGTGTGGCGTGCTTCCTGATGAGACACCCTGTACGCACTACATCCTGGATCAGCCGGTCAAATACCTCCGGATCGGAGAAACCGACTGGTTCGATAAGTTCGGAGACTTTCTTCCATGAAAGCTTGCCTAAGGCCTCTTTCATCTGTTCGCGGTTATACATGGATACTTCCAGTCGTATGTGGAGTGAGAAGACGACAACTCCAGCGTAACCGGTAGCGCCTTACTGCGCGCCCCGTCGTCATCGGCCTCAGTAGTGCCACTACTATGGGAAAGCTCCAAGGCCGGCTCCGGGCGTGTCGTTGCTCGGGAGGAAGATCTCTTGGCGCTCTGCCCGGCGCATGAGCCACATGCAGGTCTATTTCGCCAGGCGCGTTACAGCCCGAGAGGGGGTGACAGCGGCTTGTAAGATGCAGCAAATTTCGGCAGATTTTCATCTCATATCTTGTTTGAGCGGCAGCCGCCCGAACTGCCATTTCTATTAGTCTCACTGAAAATCACGAATATTCATAACACCATGACGCGCTGCAGATCGTCTCGCCATGCATTACCGGGGCATATCTGTCGCCAACCTCGCCAAGTAGCTTGCTGCGCGTTTGATCGAAATCTGAAACCGACTTATGTTCTCGGCTGCGACGCGTGAAATTGATTCAACGCGATCGCAGAAGAGGACGATATGAAACTTTTGAGTTGGGGAGCAACGCGGCGGCGACTCGCTCTTCTCTATCTCCTGGCCATTGTTTCGCTTCAGCTTTCTCCGCTGATGTCATACGCGCAAAACCTTGGGCAACAACCGGCCACGGGTCAAGCGGTGCAAGGACAAACCGCTGCCCAGCCTGAGGGCACCGTTTTAAACCTCGTCAATTGGGTTGGGAATGTGATTGCGCCCGTCGGCGCAGCACTCGCCGTCGTCATGGCCGTAGTGGCGTATTCGCAGGGGCGCGGCGCGATGCGCTGGGCGGTAACGGCGGGTGGGTTGCTAGTCGTTTCAGGTCTCACACGGCTGATCGAATTCTGGATCCAAAACGGCACGGCGGGCGTGCACTAGAAACGCTAAATGCCAGTGAGCAAACAAGTCATGACGTTGCCACAAATTCTCGTCGATCTGATGAAACTGCTGTTTGATATGGCAGTCCCGGTTGCCATCTGCACAATGGTGCTGGCTGGTATCGCTCTGCGGCAGGAAGGCGGCGTGAATTTCCAGGCGGGCGGCCGGTTTCAGCGGTGGGCGCTTTGGACGGTGATCTTGTTGACCCTCCCCCAATTCCTTTCCTGGTTTGCGGCGCAAGGTATCACCATGCCGCCCCAGGGCGGGAACATCAGCAGTCCATGGGTCACGGCCGTGGAAACGGCCTTCAAGGCCTTCGTCACGAATATCGTGGTTGCCAAGCTGACTCCCGTGCTCGCGGCTTTCTGCGTGATGAAGGCGGCGCTCGATGCGGCCGAGGGACACAGTCCCCTGGGTTCCATCATCGCCGCTATTTTTCTGCTCTCGGCGTCCGGGACTGTGCAGCTGATGCAGAGCTGGAACAGCGGCTCGGAGTTTGCAACCACAGACATGCTGACATCTGCCTGGAATTTTCTCGCCGGCACGATTCTGCCGGAGGCCGCAGGGTTGGCGGTCGTGGGAGCGATCTTCAATTACGCCCGCCACCGGCCGTTTATGCCGTTGGTGGGATCGGGACTGGCTTTCCTAAGTGTTTCGGCCATCTGGAAACTGGTGCAGGCCATGGTCGGTTGATGAAGACAAGGAGGTGATGCGATGAACCTTTCAAATGGAATGCTCAACCTGACGAACTGGTTAGGCAATGTCATCATGCCGACCGTGGCCGGCCTGTTTGCCGCCGCAGCGATCTACCACTTCAGCAAGGGCCGAAACTATCAGCACCTCGCCTATGCCGCGCTGGCCTCGCTAATGTGCTCGGGCCTGTTACGGGTGCTCGAGTCCTTCAGCAATCAGGCGGTCTGGAACAATCCGGACCGCTACTGGATCTCGATTTTGACACTGGTGAACTGGGTGGGCAACGTCCTGCTGCCGCTTTACGGTGTGTTGCAGGTGGTGCTGGCGGTATCGCACTACGCAGGCTTGCTGGAAAGGATGACCGTCGGCGAGGCATGGGTACGAAACCTCGTTGCGGCAATGTGTTCGTTCGGATTGTCGGGACTGCTGCGACTGGGGGAGTTCTGGATTCAACACGGCACGGCAGGCGTGCCTTAACGAGGAGACGAGTGATGGCGTTACAAGTTACACAGGTGAACCGCAATCTGCAGACGAGGGTGACCTTCATGTATCTCGAATTTGAAGACCTGTTTGTGGTGCTCGGGGCAGCGGCCGTGATGAACGTCGTTGGTCATTTCGTGGGAGGACAAATCGCCGGGATGCCGATGAACCTCGTTCTGCAGTACGGGGTGCCGCTCTTCATGGTGCCACTGCTGATGGTCTTCAAATACGGCAAGCCGCGTGGCTACGTGAGGGATCTCGCCTTTTGGTATGCGAAACCCCGAGCGTACTGCGCGCTGGTCCGAGACCGCGAGCTCCGGTCGGCTTATATCAGGGAGGAGTAGACCGTGCCTGTCACGCTCGAACAATACGATAGGAAGCTTCAGGATCCGGCGCTTTGCGAACAGTTTCCGGTGCGGGACTACCTGGACAACATTCTGGTTCGCACAAATGGCTCATTCGTCGCCGGTTATGAATTAAAAGGACTGACTTCGTATTTTGCCAGTGATGAAGGCCGCGACCGGGGCAAGCTGATGCTCGAAGCACTATTGCGGTCCTTGCCCGAGCAGAGCATGAGAGTGCAGGTACGCTACGAAGTCGTCGAGGACCTTGCCGACCTGCTGGAACAGTATGTTGTCGGGCAACGCTCTGAACGAAGCGAGGTGATTGAACTCGATGCTCTGCGGGTCGAGAGATGGAGAACAAAGAAAGAGGCAGGGGCTTACTTGCGCCCGATGCTACATATCTACTTCATCTGGGACCCCATCCTTCACCATCGCATCATCGGCAAGCCTCTCAAGCCACAAGGCGACATTTTCAGTTTGTCAGCGCGAAAGTGTATTCAGCGCTCGCGGCAGGAGCACCAGGACCTGCTGGCCGAGTTTGAAAGCTTGCTTGGTGGCGTGGAGACGGCGCTTGAAGCTGCCGAAATGGGAGCGCGACGCCTCACTGACCACGACCTGTTTTTGGAAGCGAAGCGCGCTCTCAATCCTCTCGAACCTGACCGGCGCCCGTACAGGCGGGGCGACGAGCAACTAAATTACTCAAGCGCCCGCGAACAGATTGCCGACGTCAGCATTGTCGACGAGCCCGACACGTATCTGAACGTAGGCGGCATCCTCTATTCATTTGTAAGCCTGAAAGAGCTGC
>JAOAPL010000353.1 GCA_025462925.1 Acidobacteriaceae bacterium | reverse complement strand
GAGCAGTCACCGGCAAAGGACTCAGCGATCTCATTCGCGAGGAGTATGGGTTCCGCACCACTTTTATCATCATGGTGCTGCTGGTGTTCACTAATTTCGCCAACGTCGTTGCCGAGTTTGCCGGCGTTGCCGGGGCCACTGAGTTGTTTGGTGTCTCACGTTACATCAGCGTGCCTATCTCGGCAGTGCTGGTGTGGTTCCTTGTGGTGAAAGGGAACTACAAAAGCGTTGAGAAGATATTCCTGATGGCTTCCTTTTTCTATATCGCTTATATCATCGCCGGGGTCCTCTCCCGCCCGGATTGGCACGATGCAGTCATAAACACGCTCAAATTGCCGCCGCCCCGCCAGTTTAAAAATTCGGACTATCTATATATGTCCGTGGGAATCATCGGTGCCACCATCGCCCCATGGATGCAGTTTTATCTACAGTCGTCGATTGTGGAAAAGGGTGTCACAGTCCGCCAATATGCAGCTTCGCGCATCGATGTGATCTTCGGCTCCATCTTCACCGATGTGGTGGCATGGTTTATCGTCGTCGCCTGCGCTGCCACTCTTTATGTGAGCGGCTACAAAGATGTGAAATCCGCCGCCGATGCCGCGCAGGCCCTCAAGCCCCTTGCCGGGCAATACGCATTCATCCTTTTCGCCGCCGGACTGTTCAACGCTTCCATCTTCGCGGCATCCATTCTGCCCATTTCCACGGCTTACACGGTCTGCGAAGGGCTGGGCTTTGAATCCGGCATCGACAAGAAATTCTCCGAAGCGCCGGTTTTTTATTGGCTTTATACGATTCTGCTGGCCAGCGGCGCGGCGGTGATTCTGCTTCCCAACGTGCCTCTGGTTAAAGTTGCAGTGTTGTCGCAGGTGTTGAACGGAGTCTTGCTGCCGTTCGTACTTATCTTCATGTTGTTGTTGGTGAACAAGGCCGAGCTGATGGGAGTACACGTGAATTCACGGCTGTTCAACGCGATTGCGTTGGCCACTACCATCATCATGATCGTCCTGACTGTTGCCATGCTGGTGACCAGCAATTCCGCTTAAGTTGAGACGATTTTTCCCGCTGCGATCTCCCGTACCAGTTTCACGTCGGCTTCGAGAAAATCATATTTAGGCAGCGTCTCTCGCTCCACCCAGCGAACTTCTCTGAATATGCGGTTCTGGATCTCACCGGAGAAGTCCGTCACAAGGAAAAACGCCAGCTCCACGCCGCCGCCATTCTTGTATCGATGAACGATACGGGCCACCTCACCGCCAATCTCCGCAGAAATGCCAAGCTCCTCGTCCAACTCCCGGCGCAAAGCGGCGACCGGTTGCTCGCCGATCTCGATCTTTCCGCCAGGAAATTCCCATTTGAGTGGAAGAGGTTGGTCCTTGGTGCGCTGGCAAATCAGGATCTTCGACTCGCGGATTATGATGGCGGCAACAACTTGCTTCATCGATAAAGGGCCTTGCACCAGGTGACGCAGTTGAGATAGCACACTACGATACCACTACTTCGATGTGGGAACCGCCACATCCATGCGTCGCAAGCCCGTGCTGGTGGGGAAGGCTTCCGGATGGATTGCCGCAGCCAGCGCGTATAGGCCGGATATCAGGGTTGGACCTGGCGTATTCAGGTATTCATCATTGATGCAGAAGACGCGATTGTTCCTGGCGGCGTTTGTCTCTGACCACCCGCGTGCCGGGACGATCTTTTCCAGCGGCACCCGATTACCGGCGCCGCACCATGCCGCAATGATCACATCCGGATTCTGTTCCCGGACGCTCTCCTCGTTTGTATGATGGCCCGGCATTCCCAAAAAAACTCCGCCGCAAACTTCAATCAGTTCCGCCACCCACGCTTGTGAAAGGATCAGCGGCTTGCCCCATTCTTCGCAGTAGACCTGAGGACGACCGCTGCTCTCTATTGCTCGTTGCGCAAGTGATCCAACATGATGAATTTCGCTTTGCATCTCTTCGATCAGCCTGCGGCCTCGTTCCGGAACTTCTAAAATCGCTGCAATATGACTGATGTCAGAATAAACGTCGTTCAAAGAATGCGGAGCGAATCCTAAGAACGGGACTCCAGCCTTCAGGATCTCAGCCACTGCCTCAAGCTGATAGGGCACGGATGCAATCACCATGTCTGGTTTCGCCGCAAGAATCTGCTCCGCCTGGGCCGTCCAAGAATCCGCAACAATGGTCTTCCCCTGCTCGCGTAGCGCAGGACAAACATCTACGCAGTATTTAGTGCAGGCAACTATGTGATCGAGCAGTCCCAGCCGATCAATGGTCACGGTAACGCTGGGCTGAAGCGATACGATCCTCTTGGGGACAAAGCTCATGCGGGTAGTGTAAGGGCTTTATATAAGCTGCGCAAAACAAAGTGAACTAGAATTATTCTCAATGTACTCTGCCGCTGTTCTCGATCATTTTGAGCATCCCCGCAACGCCGGAGACCTCCCGGATGCGACGGCCTCGGTTCGAGTCGAGAACCCTGCTTGCGGCGACATCATGCAGCTCTCTATTAAGGTCGAGGGCGGGATCATTACTTCTACCCGATTCCGTACCCGCGGCTGCGTTGCCTCGATTGCTTGCAGTTCGATGATTACGGAGTTGATTCAAGGTAAGAGCATCGAAGAGGCTGGAAAGATCGATCCGCAGCGATTGGCTGCAGCACTAGGCGGCCTGCCGCGCGAATCTCAGCACGCGAGCCATCTCGCCATCGACGGACTCGCCGCCGCATTGCTGCAGTGTTCAGCTCAATAGGCGGTCCGATTTGCTTGAAGGGGATGGCTTGAGCCGCACCCGCAGAGCAAACGCGATCTTTGAAACCGTTGCCCGCATTGATACACATACAACGCGTGCGTTGACAGGGCACGGCTTCAGCCGCACCCGCAGGGCAACAGGATCTTTGGAAGCTTTGAGAGGGCACGGCTTCAGCCGTGCCGCCAAGCCACAATAGAGAGCGGCTTCAGCCGCTGAGGTTGACTGGTTGGTCTACAGAAGCGTAGGGATCTTGCCCACCGTTTTGGCTCGGTCGTCAACGTGATGGACGCCCGAGTGGCGCAGGGCTTTAGCCCTGCATCAGGTGCCTGAAACAGAATCGGCTTTAGCCGCTGAGGTAGTCTCCGGCCAATAAATCTCCCATCCCTGCCCTCGGGCGATAACTCCTAGATCCGGATTCGGATTAATCGCGTACGCCTTTGCCGCCAATTTCAACATGGCGACATCGTGAATGGAATTACCGAAAACCGCATCGACGTTCCGCTTAATGACCTCGCGGATCGCAACTGCCTTGCCATCTCCGCTTGGCATGCGCAGAAGCTTGTCGGCCACGACACCATCGCTACAGGCCGCAGTCGCCGCCAACACGTTTGTCGCCGGGATGCCAAACTCGCGGATTCCCTCGCGCACCACCCACTCGTTGGTCGAGGACACCGCCCAAAGCTCGCAGCCTTGTTGGGCTAGGGCATTTGTCAAACGTTGCATTTCCAGAAAGTAGTGGGGCTTGATCACTTCCGCGAAGAACTCGGCCGCGGCGGTCTCAATGTCGGTCACTCGCAATCCCGCGTACATGGTGGTCATCTCGCCGCACATCACATCTTCGGCAACATTGCCCTGCCGATAATCCTCATAGCGATTGCGTGCCCATCGCTGCACATCTGCAGAGACCATTCCCCGGTCCATGCTCCAGTAGAAGAACTCCTCACCAGAGTTGTTGGCCCAGAGAGTGCCATCGCAATCGAAAACCGCAATACGCGGCTTCAAGCTCAAAACGGATTTGATGAAATGTTCAGCGGTGTTGGACATGGAAGGGGAAGGGCTCGTCATCATTCTGCAAATTGCGCGTAGTCTTCAGGAGTATTGATATTAACGATCACATTCGGATCATCTACGGGGACGTACTCGATGTGCTCCTGGTTCGCGTGTTCGACATCTCGAGCAGTGCTTTTCGGATCGGCACGAAGGAACGCCTCAATCATCTCTCGGCCGATAACGATCGGATGTCCATGCTTGCCTTCGTATTCCGGAATAGCTGCCCACTTATCATTGTCGCGCTCAAAATTTCGTGCGAAGTGTGTGAGCAGCGTTGCAATCGTTGCTGGCTTCGCCGGCGGGCGATCCACCAGAGTAACGACCGCGGCATCACGGCCGTGGTTCAGCACCTCATGCAATCCAACGCGCAATGAACTGAACTGGCCGCATTCCGGTTCTGGATTGACCGCAAGAAATGCTCCCCTTGCGTAGATCTCCGGCTTTAGGAGTTCGGCATTCTTTCCCGCAACCACGATCACTAATTGCGTGAATGGTGTCAGCCGGTCAATGGCAGCGGAAAGAAGCGTTTGCCCGTGCCACGGCAGCAGGGCCTTGTCCCGCCCCATTCTTGAGGATTCGCCCGCCGCAAGAATGACGCCCGCAAAACTGGCAGCGATCATGAGTTTGATTTCAGAGCTTGTCGCTTTCTCGACCAGCTAAGATGGGGAAGTGCTGTGGTGCTGTTCCGGCGCACGCCGATCATCTCCGCGACAATCGCCACGGCGATCTCTTCCGGCGTGATCGCCCCCAGGTCCAAACCTACTGGCGAGTACACACTCTCGAACTTCTTCGTCGGAATTCCTTCCGCTTCCAGCTCTTTTTGGATTGAAATGAATTTGCGCTCCGATCCGATCATTCCCAGGTATCGGAATGAGGTCGGCATGGTGAGTGCCCAACGCAGAATGCGCATGTCATCGTGATGTCCTCGCGTCGCAATCACAAGAAATGACGACTCGCCCGGTGCGATCTGTTCCAACACTTTCGCGTAATCGTCAGCGTAGATCTGCTTGGCCTCGGGATAGCGCTCGCGATTGGCGTAAGCTTCTCGATCGTCGATCACGGTGATTTCGAATCCTGCCATCTTCGCCACGCTATATAGGCTGTGCGCTACATGTCCGGCTCCGAAAATGTAGAGTTGAGGGATCGGCAGAACCGGCTCGATGAATACTTCCATCGTGCCGCCGCATACCAGTCCGGTGTCGTACTTCGGATTCTGGTTCAGGTTAAACGTAAGCGTCTGCGGCTTTTCCGATTGCATCACTTCTTTTGCCGTCTGCCAGACTTCAGCCTCGACACATCCGCCGCCGATGGTGCCTACGATCGACCCATCATCCCGCACCAGCATTTTTGCGGTTTCGAAAGATGGAATCGAGCCGCGCACATTGATAATGGTGGCCAGCGCGCCGCGACGTCCCTCGTCCCGCAACCTAACGATCTCTGAATAAACGTCCATCCGTCTTGATTTTATCGCACAAAGAAAGAGGGCATAGGAATGTTCCTATGCCCCCGTTCCACATTTGCAGCAAACGCCTAATTACCGCCGCTTGCTGTTGGTTGCGTCTTGAGCCATGCATTCAGTCTTTCCGACTGTTGGCTCTTGAAGTTGATGCAGGCATTTGATCGTTCAACGCCCAGTTTCAGGCTCCTACCGCCTACGTTTTTCGATTCCAAAAATTGCTTGGCTTCATCCCGTTTGGAAGCATCGCAGAAATTTGAAACGACTCCGCCGAAGCCTCCGCCCAAGCTGGCTATCGTACGCTTATGGATCTCATCGAAGTTGGCCTTAAAGAATTCAAGGGCCATCTCTCGTCCTGCCGGATTGGCGAACTCACCAAAGAGCACTTGCGGCAAGTCCTGAGAACGCACGTCTGTCAGTGACAATTCTAGCGTCCGTTTCACCAATGCAGGATCACGGAAATTGATCAGAGCATTCTGGTACCGATAAAACTCGCTGGGCGTCTTGGCTTCTTTCCGCTTTTGCAGGAAAGCATCATAGAGCGCGGTATCGCCCCCCCTTGCAACCAATGCGAAGGAGAATGGGACTTGGCTGGGCGGCACTGACGCCGGATCTTTCATATACCCGTCCACAATCTGCCGGGCGTATGCCAACACTTGCGCGTCGCCATTTCTTCCCAACTGCGCCATAACGCTGGCGCGCAATGTCGCTTGATCCGGATCCTCGTTAGGAATCGGCTTCATACCGAGATCCTGAATCACGGGTTGTAGCAGATTCCGCACCCAGGCCTCAAACGCTGGACGCTCCTCAGGAGTAATAATGCGCTCATGCAGGTACTCGATCGGATCGAGGATCTCTTCCATCACCGCTCGCGATCGTTCCTTCTTAAATCCGTTTGCCAGATTCAAGAATGTCGCCACGCTCTGTTCGCCATTTCTTACCAGTGCCCATTCATCGCCGATGAATGAGATCCGTTCTCCCGGCGTGAGGGTCGATTGCACATTGGCTGAGAGTTTTGCAATGTCCGCATCAGTGTATGAAGTGCGGTAGTAACCGACTCCGCTTGCATTGGCAAAGAACCACGGAGAGCATCCATTGACGCTGATGGTCTTCTGCTTCTCTCCAACCACGGTGCACTGTGCTGTCTTCGAATCT
>JAOAPL010000344.1 GCA_025462925.1 Acidobacteriaceae bacterium | reverse complement strand
TGTAGCGAGTGCGGCACCAAGATTCCGCGGACATCGAAGTTTTGTTCGAATTGCGGGAAGGCGCAGGCGTAGGAGGTACTTGAGCCGACGACGAAAAGCGGAACTGATATCACGCCAGAAGAATGGGAGGCTTAATCCCTTCTGGAAGGGTTTTCTAATTTCACTTCCACTGATGTTCTGCTTTTGGTGCATTGTCGCTTACCTTGGAGCCTCACCGCGTGGGAGTCAGGAAAGGTATTACCCATCTGCTTCCACGGCAGTCATTATGTCCATTGCGGGATCTATTTTCGTTGGGGTCCAGTGTTATCGCAAAGGTTATTTCCGGTGAAATCTCAGATCCGAATTGCCACATAGATTTTCGATGCACCTCAACTTGAGTTAACATCTTCGGTCCCATTTCAAACTTTCAACCATGAGCGGAATCGAATGGATCGTCGAAGCGCACGGTTGTGATCCGAGCGCATTGGCTGATATCGATGAATTGCGTGCACTCTTCGCGCGCTTGGTCGAAGACCTTGGGCTGCGTCCTGTCGCCGAAGCGCAGTGGCACCAGTTCCCCACTACGTCGTCGAACCTCAAGGGCGGAATCACCGGGCTCTGTCTTCTCGCCGAATCCCACCTTGCCTGCCACACCTTTCCTGAGCACGGATCGCTTTGCCTCAACCTCTTTTGCTGCAAGCCGCGGCCTGAATGGGATTTCGCAGCCTATCTGAAGATGCACTTCGGAGCGGAGTCCGTTGAAGTTCGCCGGTTGGAGCGGGCCTATGCTCCCTCCTTGTCGAGTGTGCGCGCATGAGCAAGGTCACACTCAACTGTCCCAACTGCGGAGCGCCAGTGGAATTCGCCTGGGCAAGCAGTGTCCAAACTGTCTGTGTCTATTGCAAATCGATACTCGTCCGCACAGACGTCGACGTGAAAAAGGTCGGTGAAGTCGGCGACCTTCCGAACGACGCATCGCCTATACAGATTGGCACCGAAGGGATTTACAAGAATCTTGGATTCGTTGTCGCCGGACGCATCCTCTACGAATATGAGAACGGCGGTTGGAACGAGTGGCACATCGTCTTCAATGACGGAACCAGCGGATGGCTCTCCGACGCGCAACTTGAATACGCCGTTTCAACCGAGTTTCAAAATCCTGGTGCGATCCCCGCTGCCGACCAGATCAATATCGGCAAACAATTCCGTTGGGGCGATCTGCAGTACGAAGTCACATCGCTCACGCAAGCCCATTACAAAGGCGTGGAAGGACAGCTTCCCTTCCAATATTGGGATAAGGAAGATTGTTTCTTCGCCGACTTGCGCACCACCGCCGGGCGTTTTGGCACCATTGATTACAGTGAAGAAAAGCCGCTGGTGTTCATCGGCGAAGCCCTCGACTTCACCGCGCTGAAACTGAAAAACCTGCGCGAATTCGAAGGGTGGACGCAATGAGCGCTGCGCCTCCGCCCGAACCCCCACCTCAACCAAGGGCCTCTCGTCCCAGCTTCGTCCCCAAAGCGGTAGGGCTGAACTGTCCGAATTGTGGCAGCGCAATGACGCTGCGAACGTTCTCGAATGCCGTCAACGTTGTGTGTCCGGGCTGCGGCAGCGTTCTCGACGCCACCGATCCCAAGTTGCAGATCCTCCAGGAAGCTTCACAGAAGCAGCATCCAACGCTGCTCATTCCGCTGGGCACGCGCGGCAAGTGGAAGGGCGCCATTTACGAAGTCGTAGGCTGCCAAAGGCGTTCAATCATCGTCGGCGCCGACACTTACAGCTGGTTCGAGTATCTGCTCTTTAATCCCTACGCCGGGTATCGCTACTTCACTGAATACGAGGGTCATTGGAATGACGTGACCGTTTGCCGGGCGATTCCCAAGCAAATTGCAGGGTCCATAAAACCCAAGCTGATAATGGGTGACCGCACGTTCACGCATTTCCAGAGCGCGACAGCGAAGACGACATACATCATCGGCGAGTTTCCCTGGCAGGTGCGTCGTGATGACCAAGTGCGAGCGAAGGACTACATCTCTCCGCCGTTCATGCTCTCCGGCGAAACCACCGAGCAGGAAACAACGTGGTCCGTGGGCGAGTACACGTCGGGCAAAGATATTTGGCAGGCCTTCAAACTGCCCGGGAGTGCGCCCAGCCCCCGCGGCATCTTTGCCAACCAGCCCTCCCCTTTTGGCGACAAGCCGAAATCAGTCTGGAGCAATGCCGCGCTGTTCGTGAGTTTGGCATTGGTTATCCTCTTCGCCGCGTATGTTACCGCCAGCAACAAACGAATCTTCTCTGAGAGTTACACGTATTCGCAAAAGCCAGGACAGGAAGCATCGTTTGTGACTCCCGTCTTTGAGGTGCCCGGGCACACATCGAATGTTGAACTGAAGATCAACACCGACCTTGACAACAACTGGACCTACTTCAACTTTGCATTGATCAACGAACAGACCGGTGAAGCATACGACTTCGGTCGCGAGGTCAGCTACTACTACGGACGAGACAGTGACGGCAGTTGGACGGAAGGCGCAAGAACCAACACCGCCGTGGTTCCCACGGTTCCGCCCGGACACTACTATCTGCGAGTCGAGCCGGAGATGTCGGTCGGCGCGTACCCCGTGCATTACACGCTTGAACTAGATCGTGATGTCCCTTCGGTTTCGTTCTTCTTTATTGCAGCCCTTCTGCTTTTGCTTCCTCCGGCATTCATGAGCGCGAGGGCGTTTCGGTTTGAGTTCCGCAGATGGCAGGAAAGTGATTACGCAGTTTCTTCAGGAGACAGCAGCGATGATGACTAAGCTTTATGTCGGTTACGGAGCACTGATCTTGAGCCTTCTGGCCACTTCTGAATTTCGTGGATGGAGTCTCATGCCGGTGAACCAACTCAAGGATGTTCCGAAATCCATACGCGATAATCCCGGTGCGTATCGATCGCATTACGCCTTTTACCACCATTACAGCGGAGGCAAGTAAAGATGAATCCGAATTATATGAGCAACATTGTTGGCGCGGTGACGTTTGCCACAATCGGCATTGTCATATTCGTCGTCTTTTTCCTGATACTCGATTGGGTGACTCCTTACGATCTTTGGAAGCAGCTCTGCGAAGAGAAGAACCAGGCTCTGGCAATAGTGGTGGGCGCGGCGACGCTGGGCATTTGCATCATCATTGCTTCCGCTATCCACTAAGCGAATCTATTTTGGCCCCATTACTTTTCATCTCCATTCTGCTGATCGCCGCCTGCGGGCTCATCTATGAGCTCATCGCCGGCGCGCTCGCCAGCTATCTGCTGGGCGATAGCATCACCCAGTTCTCCACCATCATCGGCAGCTACCTTTTTGCGATGGGCATTGGTAGTTGGCTTTCGCGATACATCTCGCGCGGCCTGGTGGTTCAGTTCATTTGGATCGAGCTATTGGTCGCCGTCTTCGGCGGGTTCTCGTCTTCCATTCTGTTCCTCACGTTTGCGTACACGCAGGGATTCCGCGTGTTGCTGTACTTCATCGTCATCGTTATCGGGATGCTGGTGGGCTTGGAAATCCCCCTGCTGATGCGCATCCTGAAAGACCGCTTTGAATTTCGCGACGTCGTCGCCAACGTACTGACGTTCGATTATCTCGGCGCGCTCGGCGCGTCGCTCTTGTTCCCCATCGTGCTGGTGCCGCAACTCGGGCTGGTTCGTTCGGCGATTCTGTTCGGCATCGTTAACGCGGCCGTTGCGTTATGGGGCACTTTTCTTTTTAAAGGACAGCTGCGCTCGCCGCAGCCTCTGCGCTTCGCCTGTCTTGTTGTGCTCGCGCTGTTGTGCGCGGGAATGGCGGGCGCAAAGCACGTCATCGCTGCTGCCGACGACAGCCTCTACGCGGACGAAGTCATTTTCGCCAAGGACACTCGCTATCAGCGCATCGTTATCACACGCTGGCGCGATGACACTCGTCTCTTCCTCAACTCGCATTTGCAATTCAGTTCTCGCGACGAATATCGCTATCACGAGGCCCTTGTTCATCCTGGGCTGGGAGCGAACCCGTCGGCTCGGCGCGTAATCGTCCTCGGCGGCGGTGATGGCCTCGCCGTTCGCGAGATTTTGCGTTATCCCAATGTCGAGAGCATCACGCTGGTCGATCTCGATAAGCAGATGACGGAGATGTTTCGCTCGAATGACATTTTGAGCAAGCTGAACGGTGGCTCGCTGGCCTCGCCCAAGCTGCACGTGACCAACGCCGACGCATTTCCCTGGCTCGAACAAAACACCGATATGTTCGACTTCGCCATCGTCGATTTTCCCGATCCCACCAACTATTCACTCGGCAAACTTTATACGACTGCGTTCTATCGTCTGCTGGCGAAGCACATCACCGCGAATGGGATGATCGTTGTCCAGAGCACCTCGCCGATGTTCGCGCGGCAGTCGTATTGGACGATCGTGGAAACGCTGAAGCAGGCAGGATTGCAAACGTATCCGTATCACACTTACGTTCCCTCGTTCGGGGAGTGGGGCTTCGTGCTGGCGAATGCGAAAGGGGCGACATATTCTCCTCCGCGACAATTGCCGAAAGACTTGCGCTTCCTCACCGTCTCCGCCATTCCGGAGCTCTTTGAATTTCCAGCTGACATGCAGCCTGTCGCCGCGGAGGCAAACCGCTTGAACGATCAGAATCTCGTTCGCCACTACGATCGCGAGTGGCGCGATATCAGTCACTAGAACCTAGCTTTTAGCTTTTAGCTCTTAGCCTTTAGCTTTAAATGCGCAAAAAGCCCACTCCCGTAAAACTCTCACGTCGCGAATTCCTCGCCGCTAGCAGCGCCGCGCTGATTGGCTTGGGACTGAAGACTGATCGGCCGATTGCGGGCGGCTTCGTCAACGAGTCCTTTCAACTCGGACACATGCTGCGCGATCGCCAACCATTTCCCAAGACAACGAAGACGGAGAAATTCCCAATCGTGATTGTGGGTGGAGGGATGGCCGGGCTCTCGGCTGCATGGCAACTCGAACGGCGCGGCTTCCGCGATTTCATCCTGCTGGAGATGGAGAAGCAGCCGGGCGGCAATTCCCGCTGGGGCGAGAATGAGATCACCGCATATCCCTGGGCCGCGCACTACGTTCCCGTTCCGAATGCCAAGGCCACTCTCGTCCGCGAGCTCTTTGAAGAATTCGGCGCGCTCAAAGATGGCAAGTGGGAGGAACGCTATCTATGTTTCACTCCGCAAGAACGGCTGTTCATTCATGGACGATGGCAAGAGGGCATTGAGCCAGCCGTCGGGCTTACCGACCGTGATCGCGACCAATTCAAGCGATTCGACGACCTCATGCAGCAGTTCCGCGCCAGCAAGAGTTTTACCATTCCCACACAGCTCGGAATCGAAAGCTCGCATTCACAAGAGATGGCGAAGCTTGACGGCATCTCCATCGCCGAGTGGATGCAGCAGCAGAGATTCGATTCCACTTACTTGCGCTGGTATGTGGATTACGCATGTCGCGATGATTACGGCGCGCCCGCGGCGGCAACTTCCGCGTGGGCGGGTGTCCATTACTACGCCTCGCGCGAGCATGAGGAAAAGGGCCCGCTCACATGGCCCGAAGGCAACGGATGGATCGCGCGACGGCTGATCCAAAAACTCAACCGCTACATCCGGCCCAATGCGCTGGTTCACCGCATTGCGAAAGATAAAAATCGCAATCGCTACAGCGTGCTCGCCGGCGACACCGAGTTCATTGCAGACGCGGTGATCTTCGCCGCGCCAACTTTTCTAGCGCCGTACCTGATCGAGGGCATGTCGCCCGCGCTCACCAAAGACTTTGTCTATTCGCCGTGGCTGACGGCAAACATCACTCTCGATCGACTACCGCGCGAGATTCACAACAGTGAGACTGCTTGGGACAACGTCATCTATGATTCGCCATCGCTGGGCTATGTGGTAGCCAATCACCAGAGCATTCGCCAGCACGAAGAGCGCAGCGTGTGGACATACTATTGGGCGCTCGCAGAAAAGACTCCGCCAGATGCCCGACGATTCCTTCTTGAAAAGGACTGGGCTTACTGGAAGGACGCGATCCTTGCCGACCTCAGCCGCGTCCATCCTGACATTCGCGATTGCGTCAGCCGCATCGACATCATGCGCATGGGTCACGCAATGATCCGCCCGTCAGTGGGCTTCATCTTTTCCGAAGATAGAAAAGCGCTCGCACGCTCCCAATCGGGACTCGATCGGCTCTTCTTCGCCAACTCCGACCTCAGCGGCATCTCCATCTTTGAAGAAGCGCAATATCGGGGAGTAACTGCTGCGACGAAGGCGATGGTTTCACTCGGCAAGCATTAGCGCCAACATCCGCCTACAACGCTGAGAGTTCTTCCGCTGAATTGGATTCGACATCGAAGCGGTCAAGGAGCCAATTCGATGAAAGCGTTGCTTCGTCTCGTAATCGTTTGCACACTGGCCATCTCTTCTTTCGCGCAAGATGCTGGCCCCGGTCTGACCGTTCATGGTGGTTTCGGATACACGCCGCTGGTCGGCCCTCTGTCGAGAAACCTGGACAATGGATGGAATTTCCAGATTGGCGGAGGCTTCATGTTCTCGCGGCATTTGGGCTTTGTGGGCGACTACCAATACAACCACCTGGGAGTGCCGCAAGACGTGCTCAATGCACTGGCCGTGCCTGATGGCAACGCACACGTCCAGTCGCTGACATTCGGGCCGGAGATTCGCTTTGCACCTAGCCGCCCGATCAGCCCTTATCTTATCGGCGGCATAGGTTGGTACCGTCGGACAGTTGAGTTCACTTCACCTACGCTGACAACGGCAACCATCTTCGATCCGTTCTTTGGGTTCTTCTTCCCTGCTATTGTGCCGGCGAACGTGGTGCTTGGATCTATCACGCGGGATGGCTTTGGCGGCAACGTAGGTCTGGGCTTCGCCTTCGGCTTCCACGAATCGCGGGCAAGATTGTTCGTGGAGGCGAGATACCACCAGGCATCAATGGAACGTAGAGACACACAGATGGTGCCATTCACAGTTGGCATTCGCTGGTGAACAGCCGCCCTCGCCAGTTGCCCGTCCAGTTGATCGAAGGCTCCTGCCGAAACAGCTCTCCTTTGGTAGAATAGATGTGAGTATCAGAAGTGGCTCGTGAGCGGTTCTGCAATAGCTTTGCCTGCCTCAGATGTCCTCCGAACTTGAGAAATATTCGTCCTAGAGATCTAACCACCCTCGCAGTTTTTAAATGATATTAGGCAATACGACAGGAAAACCTTGACTATCGGCATTCGCAACATTGCAATCATCGCCCACGTTGACCACGGCAAGACCACGCTGGTGGACGCCATGCTTCGCCAGAGCGGCACCTTCCGCGCCAATGAACACCTTGAAGATCGCGTCATGGACTCCAATGACTTGGAGCGCGAGCGCGGCATTACCATTCTCGCCAAGAACACGGCCGTCTTCTATCACGACATGAAGATCAACATCGTGGACACCCCGGGACACAGCGATTTCGGCGGTGAAGTAGAACGCGCGCTAAAGATGGTGGACGGCGTGATGCTGCTGGTGGATGCCAGCGAAGGCCCGCTGCCGCAGACGCGCTACGTTCTGGCGAAAGCGCTGGAGCAAAACCTCCCGCCCATCCTCGTGATCAATAAGATCGATCGTCCCGATGCGCGTGCCGCTGAGGTGTTGAACGAAGTCTATGACCTCTTCATCGATCTCGACGCCAAGGAAGAGCAGCTCAATTTTCCCGTGTTGTACACGAACGCGAAGGTGGGTACGGCGACCACTGATCCGAAAGTCCCGGGCGAGGACTTGCAACCGCTCTTCGAATCGATTTTGAAGACCATTCCCACGCCCAAGGGCACATGGAACGGGCCTCTACAGATCCTTGTCGCCAATCTCGATTACAGCGATTATCTCGGCCGCCTTGCCATCGCGCGCGTATTCAACGGCACGTTGAAAGTCGGTGAAGAAGTCGCCATCGCCAAGCTGGACAAGACATTCCACAAGACCAAGATCACGAAGCTGTTTTCGTTCAACGGACTGAAGCGCGTGGACATCCCGCAGACCGAGGTCGGTGACATCATCGCCGTCGCCGGAGTGGAAGGCATCACCATCGGCGAGACCATCACTACGGTTGAGAATCCCACGCCGCTGCCGCACATCGCCATCGACGAACCGACCATCGCGATGCAGTTCACCATCAACACTTCCCCACTCGCCGGACGCGAAGGACATCTCGTGACCTCACGCAATCTGCGTGACCGTCTCGACAAAGAACTGCTGACCAACGTCTCATTGCGCGTGGAATCGGACAGCACGGATATGTTCCGCGTGGCCGGCCGCGGCGAGTTGCAACTGTCCATCTTGATCGAAATGATGCGACGCGAGGGGTACGAACTCACGGTGGGCAAGCCGGAGATCGTGACCAAGCGCGTGAATGACAAACTGATGGAACCAGTGGAACTACTGACGATTGATATTCCGGAATCTTTTGTCGGCGTGGTTATTGAGAAGCTTGGCGCCCGCAAGGCGCAGATGAGCAAGATGCACAACCACGGTTACGGACGCGTGCGCATGGAATTCAAGTGTCCCAGCCGCGGACTGATCGGGCTGCGCAGCGAGCTTCTTACCGACACGCGCGGCACCATCGTCATGAATTCCCTGTTCGACGGTTACACCGAATGGCTGGGCGAAATTCCTCATCGTCTGACCGGAGCGCTGGTTTCAGACCGCGCCGGAGTGACCACCTCGTTCGCGCTGTGGAACCTTCAGGAACGCGGCGAATTGTTCACTGGCCCCGGAACTGAGGTTTATGAGGGCATGATCATCGGCGAGAACGCCCGCGACAACGATTTGGACGTCAACGTCGTCCGCGAAAAGAAGATGTCGAATATGCGCTCATCCGGCGCCGATGAAGCCATCCGCTTGGTGCCGCATAAGGCCCTCAACCTGGAGCAGGCGATCGAGTTCATTGCCGACGACGAGTGCGTTGAAGTGACACCAAAGAACCTGCGACTTAGGAAGAAAGTCCTGCAGGCGAACAGACGTCCTAAGAAGAACGCTGTAATGGTTTAGCCGAGAAAGATGGCGGGGGTGGCCCTCCGGCTGCCCTCGCTTGTGGTTCCTGCCTGTTCCGTTCCGAAAAACCCGCTGAGCCCCTACAATGCTGGTTACTCCGGAATGGTTTTGTGTTACTTTATCGCCAACATCCAGAGACGCTGTTGCGGCTACAATAGGGTAGGCCGCTGGAACTCGGCCTCTTTTCTTTAGGTGACTGCAAGGGCCGCGGGTTCATTCGTTCTTCAGGAACTCGGGAGTTCTGTTTTCGGAGTTCAAGCTAAATTATGGCGCTCGGTTTTGGCTTCAACAAAGCGAAGGTCTTGGCCTCGGCGGAGAAGTATGTTCAGCAGGGCAAACTGCAGAACGCGATCTCCGAATACGAGAAGGTCGTAAAAGAAGATCCCAAAGACCTCACCGTCCTGAACACGATCGGCGACCTCAACTCCCGCATCGGCAATAACGACCAGGCAGCAATCTATTTCAAAAAAGTTGGCGAGGCGTACGCCACGAATGGCTTCACGGTCAAAGCCATCGCCATGTACAAGAAGCTCACCAAACTTACTCCTCAAGCCACCGATTGCCTGCAGCGACTGGCCGAACTTTATACCGTTCAGGGCCTCTACAATGACGCCCGCACGCAGTATGTCCACGTGGCCGATGCTTACCTGAAGTCCGGCAACAATGACGATGCCGCGAAGATCTTCCAGAAGATACTGGAGCTCGATCCCGACAATGCCGCCATGCAAAGCAAGCTGGCGGACCTTTACATAAAGCTGGGCAAGAAGTCTGAAGCCCGGAACATTTACTTCACTGCGGCGCAATCGCTCTATTCCAAGCAGGCAATGGACGCGGCCGATGAGGCCCTTGGCCACGTACTAAGTCTCGATCCCAAAAATGTCGACGCCTTGCTGCTCCGCGGCACCATCGCTGCGGAATCGGGCGATGGCACCAACGCCGTCAAGTATTTGCGCGATATACCGGACATTGATTCGCGGCCCGAAGCCCTGCGCAGCATGTTGCGCGCTCACCTGTTGCTGAAGGATGCAACTGAAGCCCGCGTGCTCGCGGTAAAGCTCATCAACGTCCACAACGACCTGAACGGTATTACGTGGTGCGCGGAAGCATTGCTCAGCGCCGGCAGCTTTGCGGAATCTTTGGCTCTGTATGAGGAATTTGCCGACAAAGTGCTCGCCTCCAACGGCCCTGCGCTGCTGAAGTCTTTGAAGTCGGTGATATCGCGGGTAAAGGACAGTACCGCTGCGCTGGAGTCGCTGCAAAACCTCTTCCGCAAGGCGGGCGACACCAGCCATGAAGCAGAGATCATGGAACTGCTGGCCCATGCTTACGTGCAGGAAAACCAGCTAGTCAAAGCGCGCGACCTCTATCACCAGCTTGCGGCAAGTGAACCTGAGAATCCGCTGCATTCGCAGAATTACAAACAGATCGTGGTCAAGCTGGGCGAAGACTCCGCCTCAGCTCCCCTGACTGCCGAGCAAGGCGCTCAGGCATTCATGATGGACGAGGCCGACCATAAAACGCCGGTCGTCCACCAGACCTACCCGAATGATATTGCCACGGCTGTGCAGTCCGCGCTAACTGATTCCGAACTGTTCGATTCTTACAATCTGCCTCTGAAGGCTATCCCGCCGCTCGAGGCTGGCCTTGCACAGGCGCCGCGCGATTTCCAAATCAATCAGCGACTGTCCACTCTCTACGCAAAGGTCAATCGTTTCACTGACGCTGCGCGCGCATGCAACATCATTCGCGAACTATATGCGGAGAATGATCATCCTGAGGAGTCGCAGAAATACGCTGACCTGGCAGCACGCTATCTTCTGAACACTCCCGACGCGTCCGTTGCGCAGGCTGCATCGGCGGTGATGGAACCGGAACCAGCTGTCACGGACTACGGATTCAGCGTCGATGTGACTCCGCCGGATGCTCCCGCGGTAAATCTGTTGAACTTGAGTCAGGCAGCGCCAGCGGAGATACCTGCGGTCCCGGAGCCGGTTGCGTTCGAAGCTCCTGCCGCTGCCGCTGCTTCGCATGAACTCGACGTCGACCAGTGGGAGAGCATGCTCTCCGTTGACGAGCCGCCACCAGCAGCAGCCGCTCCAGCCGATGTTCCGGCCATTTCAATGGAAGTCGAAACTCCGGCTTTTGAAATGAGCGTTGAAGCCGCGCAGGAAGCGCCTTCCACTTTCGACCTCACTCCGGACAGTTCTGATGGCGCATCAGTCTCTGAATTCTCGTTTGAAGTGCAGGCGGAAGAACCAGCACCGCCGCCGGTTGTTGTCGCACCGCCTCCGCCACCACCGAAGCCAGTTCAGCCGGCACCGGTTGCCGTTGCTGCGGCTCCAGTTGCGAAGCCCGCTCCTGCCGACGATCTGCTTGGGGATCTGGTCTCGGATCTAGAAGATTCTCTCGGCGACGCCTTTGATTTCGGCGGCAAGCCCGCCGCAACCGCACCTCCGCCTCCGGCTCCTGTTGCACCGGTGGCTGCCGCCGCCGCTGCTCCCGCGCCGATAGCGCCGGAATCGGTGCCCGTGGGTTTCAGCTCGATGGGACACGAGATGCCAACGGCAGCTCCCGAGATAGAGCATCATGAAGCTACTTCCGCTCTCTCTGACATGTTCTCCGAGTTCAAAGAGGACGCGGAAGAGACTGCCGGACAAGCCGAAGATCCGGACACGCACTACAACCTCGGCATCGCATTCAAAGAAATGGGATTGCTCGATGAAGCGATCGGAGAATTGCAGAAGGTCTGCCACGCCGTCGAGCACGGACATCCTTTCGACCAGAGCATGCAGGCCTACACCTGGTTGGCCCAATGCCTGGTGGATAAAGGAGTGCCGCAGGCGGCTGTCCGCTGGTACGAAAAAGCGCTGCTTGTTAAGAGCATCACCGAGGACGGGCGTCTGGCCGTGAATTATGATCTCGGCTGCGCTTACGAGATGGCCGGCAACCAGAAGAAGGCCTATGAAACCTTCATGGAAGTGTACAGCTCTAATATTGATTATCGTGACGTAGCCGACCGCATCAAGACTCTTAAAGTGTAAAATTTAACTTGTTCTGCTGCATCTAAGTTCTCTTGAACAGCGGATTGCCAACCTTGAATTCCACTCTCAGCGACATGACGAAACCGACATCGCCAGCAGGCGAGTCAAAGCCTCCAAGCCGTGCCGATATCTGGCTTCAGCGCCTTAAGCTGGCCGTTGAAGTCATATTCTTTGTTGAGCTGGGAATGTTGCTTGTGGTCTTGCCATGGACTGCGCTTTGGTCGGACAACAGCCTACTGGTAATGCATCCCCCTTGGCGGGCCTTGGTGAACCACGGATTCGTGCGCGGCGCCCTCACCGGACTCGGCTTGGTCAATATCTGGATCGGAGTTTGGGACGCAGTTCATTACAGCGAGTCCGATTGACTCTCTTCCTCTCCCGTCTTTGCTAGTAACAAAGTAGTGCTTGCCGTATCCTTATGGTTCGCCATGGACAACGATAAAGACAAGAACCGCCCTAAGCCGAAGGAAAAGCCTCTCGTGATTCCCGAACCTTTTCGCTCACCTTTGGCCTATGAGAACCCGGCATTCATACATGGGCCTGATGGCCGCAGTCTCCGCATTCGGGCCGAATATTGGGAGCCCCTGGGACGCTTCCGCAAAGAACGCATTCAAGATACTGTGGTTTTTTTCGGCTCTGCCCGGTTTGCCAGTCT
>JAOAPL010000253.1 GCA_025462925.1 Acidobacteriaceae bacterium | reverse complement strand
GTCTTCAACATCTGCTCCGCATGCTTGAGAGAGGTGTCAGTCAATTTCGCGCCGCTGAGCATGCGGGCGATCTCTTCAGTCCGCTCGGTATCGGTGAGGGGACGAATGTTGGTCTTTACGCGTCCTGCCGATTCCTTCTTTTCAATCACGTAATGCTGGTCAGCAAAAGAAGCGATCTGCGGGAGGTGAGTGATGCAGAGCACCTGATTATTGCGAGCAAGCGACTTAAGTTTCTTGCCGACTGCTTCTGCGGCGCGTCCGCCGATGCCGGTATCAATCTCGTCGAACACTAATGTCCGCTGATGTTTGTTCTTGCTCTTGGAAGCCGTTCCCTTGCCGTTGGTGGCGGGCGCGCTCTTCCCTTCCTCAACGCTGGCTTTCAGTGCCAGCATCACGCGGGAGAGTTCTCCACCGGATGCAATCTGCTCGATGGGCTTTTGTGGTTCGCCGACGTTGGTGGCAATAAGATACGCAACTGTGTCGAAGCCGGATGCTGTCCAATTTGTTTCTTCGTCTAAACCTGAGATATCGACCTTGAACCGCGCCTTCATCGCAAGTTCGTTGATCTCGGCTTCAGCCAACTTCTCCAGCTTCTTCGCAGAATCGAAGCGCTTCTTCGAAATCGCGCGTGCTTGCGCCAGATATTCAGCTTTGGCTGCATCCAGCTCTTTGTTCAACTGCTTAAGCAATTCCTCGCGATTTTCCACTTCGTCGAGCTTCCGCGCCGCATCCGCTCCGAACGTGATGACTTCCTCGATGGTCTGTCCGTACTTGCGTTTTAATTTGTCGAGCAACGCAAGCCGGTCTTCCACTTCCGCCAAGCGCTCTGGAGATGCATTGATGCCCTCAGCGTAATCGCGGAGCGATGTTCCAATGTCTTCGATGTTTGCGCGCGCTGAGAGCAGCAGCGCAACACTCTCTTGGAATTTGGAATCGTAGCGGGCCAATTCCTCGACTAACTTTTCGGCGTTGCGCAGCAGCGACGTTGCTGAGACAGAGCCTTCGTACAAAGTTTCGTAAGCGCCCATTGCGGAGCTGTACAGCTTTTCCGAATTTGCGAGCACGCGCTTTTCTGTTTCCAGCTTTTCGTCCTCGTTCGGCTGAAGCCGCGCAGCTTCAATCTCCTTCTTCTGAAAGCTCCAGAGGTCCACGAGTCGCAGGCGGTCCTGCTCGTCGCGTTCAAGGTCGGTGATGCGGTTTCGAATGCTGCGCCACGTCGCAAAGGCGGACGCCAATGCTTCTGTGTTGATCGCGGCATAGCTATCCAGCAATCGGAGTCTCGCCGCCGGATCAAACGCCATCACAGTTTCATTCTGTGCGTGGATGGAAGCCAGATCGGGAGCCAGTTGTTTCAAGACCGCAACGGTCGCGGGCTGATTATTCACGAAGACTCGCCCTTTGCCGCTAGCCGCAATCTCTCTTCGTAAGATCAACTGGTCGGAATCCAAATCGATCCCATTTTCCTCGAGCGTCTGCGACACGCGCTTGCCGGCGCTTCCCTCTTCTATTTCAAAAACGCAGGAGAGCACCGCCTTGTCAGCACCGTGGCGGATCATATCAGTGGAAGCCTTGTCGCCAAGGAGCAACGCGAGCGCGTCAATGAGGATTGATTTTCCCGCTCCGGTCTCGCCGGTGAGCAGATTGAGCCCGGGAGCGAATTCCACCGTCACATTATCAATGACGGCGTAATTTTCAACCCGCAATTCGAGTAGCACTTTTTAGGAATCCTGGATGGAGAGTTGCCGTGCAGAACAGATATTAATGTAGGAGTGAGCGAATTACTATCTGCGATTAACGCTTCACCGATTGAGCCATGGCCCTAATCTTCCAGTGAGCATGAGACCGAGCATCCGGAAGTCGCTGATGAAAGACCAGAATGGATGTCCGAAGGACGCCGGCTTATTGCCTTCGATCAGGAAGTGGCCTGTCCATGCGAATCCGTAAGCGACGGGAATCCAAAGCAGCGCCCAGATTGGATGCCCCAGTGCGAAAGCACCGACCATAATGAGGACACCCAGCGTGGTTCCACAGGCATGCAATAGGCGATTCGTGGGATTGCTGTGTTCCTTTACGTAAAACGCAAAAAAATCGTCGTAATTGGCGAAGCTCTTGCGCTCTTGCGTTTTCGCCTCTTGCATTTATTGTCTCCGGAACGATTCATGGTACCTCAACACTTCGATGTTGCCCAGAGTTCCAGCGGATGATTATGATGAGCGGTTGCGGGTAAACCCAATCCGCAGAATTGAAGGAGTACTGATGAAGGTCGGCATCCTTACCGGCGGCGGCGACTGTCCAGGACTGAACGCTGTTATTCGCGCTGTTGTGCGCAAAGGCATTTTTCACCACGGCGATCAGTTCGTCGGATTCATGGAAGGGTGGCGCGGCGTCTTGGAAGATATCACCACGCCGCTGGACCTGAACGCCATTGCTGGAATCCTGCCTCGCGGCGGAACCATTCTCCGCACCTCACGCACAAATCCCGCAAAGAAAGACGGCGGGCTTGACGCATGCATTCAGACACTCAAGAAACACGGTCTAGGCGCGCTCGTTGCCATCGGCGGCGATGACACATTGGGCGTCGCAGTGAAGCTCTCCCAAAAAGGTGCGAATGTTGTTGGCGTTCCGAAAACCATCGACAACGATCTGAGCGGCACTGACTACTGTTTTGGTTTCGATACCGCTGTGAACATCGCAACTGAAGCTATCGACCGCGTGCACACGACAGCCGAAGCGCACAATCGTGTGATCGTTGTCGAGGTGATGGGACGAGACTCCGGATGGATCGCGATTTATAGCGGCATCGCGGGTGGTGCGGATGTGATTTTGATTCCCGAACGTCCTTTCGACGTGCAGGAAGTCGCAGAGACGTTGAAGCGTCGGCATCAGCGCGGAAGGTATTTCAGCATTGTCGTGGTCGCCGAAGGCGCGAAGATGGCGACGACCCCCGATGCTGTCACGATTGCAGCGGGCAAAGATGAATTCGGACACGTGCGACTCGGCGGCATCGGCAACGTGCTGGCAAGAGAAATCGAAACTCGTACTGGATTTGAATCGCGCGCAGTCGTACTCGGACACATCCAGCGCGGAGGATCACCCACTGCGTTTGATCGCATGCTCGCGACCCGATACGGGACCGGCGCCATCGATGCCGTACATCGCGGCGACTTCGGCAAGATGGTCGCGCTGCGCGGGACAGACATTGTGACTCTTCCTCTATCGGACGCGACATCGCGCACGCGCGTTGTTGGGCAGGATCTTATAGACGTCGCCTTGGGATTGCATGATCGAGCTCCGGCGCAATCCGGAGTTGTTTAATCAGTGACATTCAAACTTAAGTAACTCTGCTGTACCTTGACCCTGTGTGCACGGGTACGTAGCATGGCGGCAGATGAAGAAAGTTTTGATTGTCGATGATGACCCCGCCGTAGTGACCCTCCTTTGTGACCTTCTCAAGGGCGATGACCTCGCTATCACAACCGCCTCCGATGGAGCGCAGGGCTGGGAAAAGATTCAGAAAGACAAGTTCGACCTGCTGATCTCAGACGTATGGATGCCGAACATGAACGGCATCGAGTTGCTAACGAAAGTGCGCACGTTGCCGGATGCGCCTTCCAGCATTGTCATGAGCGCAGATGACACTCCGGACGTTTTGCTCAAGGCCGCGCGGCAGCAGGCGCATCAATTCGTCAGCAAGCCATTCAAGGCGATAGAGATGCTGGACCTCATCCGCGATACGCTCTCGATGCCCGCTCCCCATCCGATTGAGGTGGTTTCCGCGCGCCCGGGTTGGGTAGAGTTGCTTGTCCCCTGCGAGCTCCGCAGCGTTGACCGCATTCACAGCTTGATGATGAAGTTGAAAGCTGACCTTCCAGAGGACGTGCGCGAATCAGTCAGCCAGGCATTTCGCGAGCTCTTGCTGAACGCGATCGAGTGGGGCGGCGAACTGGATGCCAATCGGCAGGTACGAATTTCGTATTTGCGCGCCCGCAGGATGCTGCTTTACCGCATCACTGATCCCGGCAAAGGTTTCAACTTCAGCGGACTACAACATGCCGCGATCAACAATCCTCCGGATGATCCCATTCGCCACATGAACGTGAGAGAAGAAAAAGGTTTGCGGCCGGGCGGGCTGGGAATTTTGATGACGATGTCGCTCGTGGACGAACTTCTTTATAACGAAGCGCAGAACGAAGTGGTTTTCATTAAGTATTTGGATTGACCGCAACGAAAGTCATCGCAACTTTGTCAAAGTTGCAGTTGACCACACCCACCACATACTTCCGAGTGCAATCGCGTTCCATCCGTACAAGAACAACCGCATCTGAGCAGAAGTGTAGAGCCTGCCTCGCCAGATGATGGCTACGTCCAAGATGAACCATAGTGCGCTTGCAAGGAGAAATCCCGCGATATACGGATCGCGGAAGTAGTGCCACACCAGCCCGCATTCCACAAAGAGCAAAGTGACGATCAACAGCTTCGCCGGGATCACGCCTAAGAGCACGGCGGTGGTGCGGCGTCCGCTCTTGTGATCAGGGACAACATCCATGATCTCGCCGAAGATGTGAGAGTGCATCGCAAACAGCGCTCCAAAGAGCATTGCTGCCGTCGGCAGTTGCTGAACGGAGTTCAACCAACTGCTCAAGACGAAGACCAACAAATATCCCGCTTGGTTCAGAACCTCGAATGGAGGACGTCCCTTCAAGCCGTATCGCGGAAAGTTGTAGATTGCGGTCGAACCGATGAGTGCGGCGAAGAAGAGTAGTGTCTTCGGTCCTCGCATCAAGGCGAACGCGACTGCGAATGGAAGTTGAACAAGGAATATTTTCAGTGGCAGGCTCGCTAGCTGCTCTTCCGAACCTCGCGAACCAAAGAGGAAACTGTCTTTGCGGGGATTGAAGCGATCGGTTTCATGGTCCACGATGTCATTCCATCCGTAGATGATGAAACCGAGCGGAAATGTGACGTAGAAGAGTCCCAACCAGAATTCCGCAGAGTGGAAGACCCAGCGTCCACCGACCGGAAGCAGGTAGAACCATGCGGCGGTAGCCCATAGTCCGGGCCGGGAGACTTTGAGCGCGAATATCAGGTTGTCAGCGAACGAACCTGACTTCGATCTCTCCGGAACTGCGAGGGTGGACGGCACCCACCATCGTACAAGGTCAGCTTCTCGCAGTGAATCGGAATTTGATTGGCATACGTTGTGCAGGGCACCTTCAGCACTGAACGCTAGGACGTGCCTCTCTGGCCAACCCTCTTTCGTTGACAATTCACCACGCCATAGGCACACTAACTGTTTCATAAAGAAAACACTTCCGAGCGGGAACTTAGCTAGCAATCGTCAGGCGCAGAGAAGTAAATTGATCCGACCTAATGGTGATGATGGCAAACAGGGTCGCTTACACGCTGGATTCCACACTGGACAGCGTTAATAAGGTCGAGCAAACCGCCGAGCAGCTTGCGGTCAAGGTCGGCTTCGCGGAAGACGACTTGCATAAGATCACAATGTCTGTCCGGGAAGCGGCAGTCAATGCCGTGCTGCACGGTAATGCCTACGACCCGTCCAAGAAGATACTGGTTGCTTATGAGACGAGTCCTAATACACTCGCAATCACCATCACCGATGAGGGCAAAGGGTTATCGGAAGACGAAGTTCCCGACCCGCTTGCAGAAGAAAATCTTTTGAAGACTTCCGGCCGGGGCATTTTTCTCATCCGTTCATTCATGGATGAAGTCCACATTAGGGACCTGCATCCCGGCACAGAGATCACACTAGTCAAACACGTAAGCGCTCCGGAAACGGACGCCAAGGAGCAATGAGATGAGTCTGAAATCCAGCACCCGCCAAGTGGACGGGATAACAGTATTGGACCTGAGCGGCCGCATCACTCTCGGCGAAGGTAGCGTAATCTTGCGCGACACTATCCGCGAAGTTCTCGGCAAAGGCGAGAAGAAGATCCTTCTCAACCT
>JAOAPL010000244.1 GCA_025462925.1 Acidobacteriaceae bacterium | reverse complement strand
GTCCGTCCAACTGGCCGACTTGCGAGCGTTGCGTGTCAATTTGCTGTTGCGCAATGACCTTTTCGTTCGCCAGGGCTTCGAAACGCGCAAGATTTGTTGGCGCATCGTGCAGCGTGGCTTCATCCTTGCCTAACATCGCTTTGGCCTGCCCCATTCTGCGCAGTTCGATTTCCGCGTCCGGGGCTCTGGCCGGCTGGAGGTTGGACCATGACTTTTGCCCCATTCTGCAACTTGTCCTGTCCTTCCGTGACTACTACATCGTTAGGATTCAGCCCGCTTTCCACCTGCGCCGTCGTCCCTTCCACTACTCCGACTTGGACATTGCGGGCCTCGACTGTCCCATCCGGCTTGACCGCATACACCAGAGATCCGCTCGAACCACGGATGATCGCAGCCGAAGGAATCGTGAGTGCATTCTTCTTTACATCGATGAGCAAATGGATATTCACAAACTGATTTGGCCAAAGCTCGCGATTTTGGTTCTGGAATATTGCTTTGAATCTGCTGGTGCCCGTAGTCGGATCGATTGCGTTGTCCACCGTTAGCAGCTTGCCGCTGACGATTTTCGTATTGTCGTCCCTGGTATAGGCATCGGCCGTGAGTTGGCCCCGTCGCATCGCCTGCATAGTCGTTTGCAGTTGGTCTTCAGGAAGAGTGAAGACGACGGCTATTGGTTGAAGCTGAGTGATCACGGCAATTCCGGTAGCGTCGGATGCGTGAACAATGTTTCCGACGTCCACTTTTCGCAATCCGATCTGTCCGCTGATAGGCGCGGTGATCTTGGCAAAGCTGAGTTGCAACGCTGCCGCTTCGATCTGGGCCTTGTCTGAGCCTATTTGTCCTTCCAGCTGGCCGACTTGCGAGCGTTGCGTGTCCAATTGCTGTTGTGCAATCACCTTTTCTTTCGCCAAGGCTTCGAAACGCGCAAGGTTGGTTTGCGCATCGTGCAGGGTGGCTTCATCCTTGCCTAACATCGCTTTGGCCTGGTCGAGCGTCACCTGAAAAGTTCGCGGGTCTATCTCTGCCAGCACCTGGCCTTCTTTCACCTGTTGGCCTTCCACGAAATTGATCTTGATCAGCGGCCCATCCACGCGGCTTTTTACGGTTGCCGTAGCTGCGGCATTCACCGAGCCAAGTCCGCGGAAATAGATGGGCATGTCCTGCACCTTGACCGGCGCAGCCGAGACCGGAACGGCTCCGCCACCGCCACCTTGGCCGCCTTGCCCGCCGCGTCCGCCACGACCCGAGCCCCCGCCTTGACCGCTCTGGTCTTGAGGCGTGCTGGTACTGGAAGCCGAGCGTGAGCATTGAGTGGTGGTGAGGATTAATACGAGGGCAGCAAACAGGACAATGGATTTCTTTACCATTCGGCGGGTAATTCTCCTCACTTACTGGTGGAACGACATTATATGGTGCGAACGCGACAATCCGGCACTACGGGTTTCAGCAGCCGAACATGATTACTTTGAGATTTCGCGCCCAAACTTGCGGAACGATTGCAGCAAAAGACCGCGTCTATCTTAGATATATATCAGCATACGTTTTGATTCCATTGCGAGTTGCGCGGCTTCACTGATTGCTGGTAAAGAGTTTGTAAAAAGCTCCGTTCTAGAGTGCTGTTTGGTGCCAAACTCCAGTTTTTCGAACCTTTTAACCCTCTCTAGCGTATTTTCCTTAACTAGTTGTTAATCAAACGGCTCTGCCATACGTCATCCGTGTGCAAGCGAAGAACGAAAGGTGAACATTGTTGAGCGCTTTGGCTGAAGTCCCAACCCGGACAAAGAGCGAAGTCGAACTGGAAACTGCTTTCCGCACACATCGGAATGGGGTTTATCAGGCGGCTTATCGCGTCACAGGAAATGCCGCAGATGCAGAAGACGTCCTGCAAACGGTGTTTCTGCGTTATGCCCGGCGTGAAGACGATGCTGCTGAGGTAAGCAATCTCAAGAGCTATCTATATCGTGCGGCGGTGAATGCTGCGTTGGACCTGTTGCGAGCGCGGCAGACTGCGCGGCTTGAACCGCTGGATGAGGCCTATCTGGGCTCGTCCGTTCAAAAGCATGATGACCTCGGTCTGCGTAGATGGCTTAGGAGTGCTCTGCTGAAGCTCAATCCACGACATGCGGAGATGTTTACCCTCCGCTACCTTGAGGAATACGACAACCGCGAGATCGCGCGGCTGATGAAAACTTCACAAGGCGTCGTGGCTATCACCCTCTTTCGCATTCGCAAACAATTGCAAGCGGATTTCAAATCCCACATGGGAGCAGCCAGATGAAGCAGTTCAACGACAAAAACATTCACAGAACCCTCGACGATGCCATTCAAGCCGTGCGCGGCGATGTAGCGCCAGCAAATGAAGTCAACGCAGCTGGCGATCGTGTCTGGGCCAAGATTAGCAGCGGAGAACCGGTGTCACTATCGGAGAGGATCGCCGGCTGTGAGGATATCCAGTCACTCTTGCCTGCATTCGGCAGCAGTGCGCTCTCTCCCGAACGAATGTTGATCGTCGAAGACCACCTGAATGGGTGCGTCGCGTGCCGGCATGCCCTGAATAATGATGCAGCGCGCGTTCCTGCTCTCTGGGTGCAGCAACCCTCTCCTTCTTTGAAGACAAATTTCTGGGACATGAGGCAATTGGCAGTTGCAGCCATGCTCTTGTTTGTGGTCGGAATCTCCGGTTACTTCGTGAATCGATATTTCGCACCTCTGCCGGGAAACCGCGGCACGGTGCAATCTGCCACGGGCGCGATCTTCCTCCTCGCTTCCAATTCCGAACAGCCGGTTTTGCCCGGCCATGAATTGAATGAAGGCGACGTCATCCGCACGGCCTCAGGCTCTCACGCCGTAGTAAGGCTCTTCGACGGTTCGGTCGTGGAAATGAATGAGCGCTCGGAGTTTTCCGTTTCGGCGCGGCGCTCGGCGACCACAATTCATCTAGGCCGCGGACACATCATCGTCCAAGCGGCGAAACAACACGGCCATTTATTTGTGGCCACCGATGCATGCAAAATTTCGGTTACAGGCACGGTCTTCGCCGTGGATAGCGGGATCAAAGGTTCGCGCGTATCAGTCATCGAAGGCGAAGTTCACGTGGATGAGAACGGGACCGATAACGTTCTGCACTCGGGCGACCAGATCGTGACCAGCGACAGCATGGACGAAGTCCCGATCGAAGCCGATATCGCATGGAGCCAGAATCGCGAATCGCACTTGGCTCTGCTGGCCGAGTTCTCCAAGCTGCAGAAAAAACTGGAAAGCGTCGAGACTCCCGGGCTGCGCTATGAGAGCGCCATTCTCCACATCGCTCCCGAGCAGACCATCATTTACGCCAGCATCCCTAATTTCGGTGAGGCGATTGGAGAAGCCAACCACCTCTTTCAGGACCAGTTGAAACAGAGTGAAGTCCTGCGACAGTGGTGGTACTCGAATGGTTTAGGAAAACAGGACGCCAAATTCCAGGAGATGGTGGAAAGGATCCGCACTCTCGGTCAATTCCTTGGGAACGAAGTCGTCTTCATGCTGGTGCCGGCTGGTAGCGGCAAAGGTCCGGCAATGATTGTTGCCGCACAAGTGACTCGCCCGGGACTGCGGGAATTTCTGGAATCTGAACTCCAGCGCTCAGAAATGACCCAAGAGCGCAAAGAGCGGATCACCATCGTTGACGAATCCGGAGCTGCAGCCGGAGTGACTTCACAGAAAGGCAACATCGCCATCATGGCCGGCAAGGAGTTGCTGCTGGCATCGACTGACGGTCAAGCGCTGCAGAGCTTTGCCGCACGGCGCGCCGAAGCCGGAAACACCGGCTTTGCTGACTCTTCCTTTGGGCAAGCCATCGCCGCTTCTTATCAGGAAGGCGCAGGCCTGCTCTTCGCCGCCGACCTGGAAAAAATGATAGCTCACCAGGAATTGGAATCGATGAAGTCCGGACAACAGCCGAAACATATGGCAGTCTTGCAGCAATCCGGATTCGGACAAGCGAAATACCTCGTAGTGAAACGCCGCGACGAAAGTGGCCAGCCCGACAATCGTGCAACCATGACCTTCAATGCACAGCGGTCAGGACTGGCATCATGGCTGGCCGCGCCTTCGGGGATGGGGTCGCTCAACTTCGTCTCTCCCGACGCGACTGTCGTGGCTGCCGCAACCATGAAATCTCCCGCTGCAATGCTGGACGACATTTTCTCCCTGATGAGCAGCTCAGGTAAAAATCCTGACTCCGCCAGGGCAGAGTTCCAGGCGGAGATGAACTTCGATCTCCGTGAGGAATTGGCTGCCACTCTCGGTGGCGACTTCGCAATCGCCATGGATGGCCCAGTACTGCCTACTCCATCGTGGAAATTCGTGATCGAAGTCAACAACCAAAGCAAGTTGCAATCAACGCTGCAAATGCTGGTCCAAGACATGAACACCAAGGCGCTCAAACACAACCGCCCGGGATTCAGCCTGGAACAAGTCGAGGATGATGGACGAATCTTCTACACCATGAGCTCCGCGACTTCGACCGTACCTATGGAGGTCCATTACACCTTCGTCTCCGGATACTTGGTGGCAGCGCCGTCGCATGCACTATTGATGAAAGCCATCCGGATTCGCGACAGTGGGATTACACTTACACGCTCCAGCGGATTTAAATCATTGTTGCCAAAAGACCGGCACACGGACGCCTCCGGGTTGATTTACCAGAACCTGGCCAGCATTGCCGGGCCGCTCAGTGAGCAGCTGAATCCGAATGAAGCCCAGTCGCTGCAGACCATCGCCGCGAATGCGCGGCCCAGTCTGATATGTGCTTACGGTGACGACAACAGCATCGAGATTGCCACGGCCAGCAAGTTCTTCGGATTCGACGTGAACAATCTTGCGCTTTCACAATTATTGCGCCTCACCCCGGGAACAAGAACCACTCCAAATCCGTAACAAGGGACGTGTCCACGGTGATTGAACTCGAGAACCTGAGTGTCCAGTTGGGGGGCAGATCCATCCTCAGCAACCTGAGCGCGTCGTTAAAAGGACGCGCCATCGGATTGTTGGGGTCCAATGGTTCCGGCAAGTCCACTTTGATCAACACTCTTCTTGGCTTCTATCCCCCCTCTTCAGGAACAGCAAGGATCTTCGGCAAGGACATCCAGGCGCACACCAAGGAACTCCGGAGCATCATCGGCTACATGCCGGAGAGTGATTCATTCATCTCCGAAATGAGCGGGGTGGCGTTCGTCCGCTACATGGCAGAAATATCAGGGCTTCCCTCCAACGAAGCATTGGAACGTGCACACGAAACTTTCTATTACGTCGGCTTGGGCGAAGTCCGATATCGCAAGATCGGCACTTACTCGCTGGGCATGAAGCAGATGGCGAAATTGGCGCAGGCCATCGTGCACGGTCCGCAATTATTGTTCCTCGATGAGCCCACCAATGGCCTCGACCCGCCGGCACGGCAGCGGATGATAAAGCTCATCGGCGAGATCCGTGACACCCCGGGAATGCACCTCATCCTTTCATCGCACCTCTTGCGCGACGTCGAAGAGTGTTGCGAAGAGGCTTTGATACTCCGGGACGGAAAAGTCGCAGCTTACTGCAACTTGGATGAAGAGCGTCGCTCCAACCGCAAATTCATTGAGATGGAAACTGTCGGCGCGAAAGAAGATTTTTCTCAGGCCATTGAACAACTGGGTTGCGAGTGCGCGTGGTTCAGCAACGGCCGGGCTAAGCTCGTCTTGCCTCAGGACGTCGAAATGCGGCAGCTCTACAGCACTGCCGCGCAGTACTCAGTGCAAATACGAAAGATGAATTACCGGCGTGACTCTCTGGAAGACATTTTCCTGCGCGCCATGGACGGCAAATTCCCGCAGGAAAAGACGAAGGCACAGAGCAATGGCAGTCTATAAACGCATCTATCGGCCATATTCCGGGCGTTTCACCAATGAAAACTTCCGTTTTCTGGCGGTGACCCGTTATGGATTGAAGACCTTGTTCGATTCGCGGCCTTTGTTGGCATTCTTTGTCGCTTGCAACATTCCTTCCCTGCTCTTTGTGTTGGCGATTTATGTGAGCCACAGTGCCGCAGCGCAGGCGTTGCTGAACATGAAGGGCGCGATCTTGAATGTCGATAACTTTTTCTTCATGCGTTATCTGCTTTTTCAAGCGACACTCAGCTTCCTGATCGGTTCATGGGTCGGCCCGGGACTGGTTTCGGTCGACCTCTCCAACGATGCCTTGCCTTTGTATTTTGCGCGCCCATTCTCTCGGACAGAATACGTGCTGGGAAAATTTTCAGTGATTGCAGTCATTCTCTCTGCGATCACATGGGTCCCCGGGCTGATCATTTTCGGTTTACAAGCGAATTTGGCTGGATGGGCATGGTTCACGAAATACTACTGGGTCGCGGGATCCATCTTTATAGGCTCTTGGCTTTGGATCGCTCTGATCGCGCTTTTATCTCTGGCTTTATCAGCTTGGGTGAAATGGAAGATCGCCTCGACTACGTTGATGCTCGGCGTCTTTTTTGCGCTCGCCGGTTTTGGAGAAGCAGTCAACGAAGTTCTGCGCACAAGCTGGGGCAAGCTCTTTAATCTGGGATACCTCATTAGCGTGGTATGGCTCGATCTCTTCCGCGTGGAACAATTTAGGCAGAGGATCAATGTCAGAGGTTCATTTGTCGAACTGCCCGCGTGGGCTGCGTGGATTGCATTGCTGGGCTTAACCGCATTCTGCCTGCTGATGCTCAATCGGAAATTGAAAGCGCGAGAGGTGGTGCGATAGTGGCCGCCAACCTCAATCGCGAGATCGTCTTCGAAAACGTCTCCAAGTTTTATGGAGAGGTCTTAGGCGTGAACCGCGTCAGCTTGAAGATTCCTCCAGGCGTTACCAGCCTGGTTGGGCCTAATGGCTCAGGCAAGACAACGCTCATGAACCTGATGACCGGATTGGTTCGTCCCACCGAAGGCCGACTCAGCGTTTGCGGCCTGATACCGGACAATCCGGAAGGATTCTTTGCGACGGTGGGTTACTGTTCGCAATTCGATTCGTTCCCCAAGGGCATCACCGGCTTTGAGTTAGTCAACACCGCTCTCCTGCTGCATGGCATGCCTCGCGAAAAGGCTTACCA
>JAOAPL010000242.1 GCA_025462925.1 Acidobacteriaceae bacterium | reverse complement strand
GGTTTTGCGAGAAACGAGAAACTAGAAACGAGAAACCGCCGCTACGCCGCCGTCGTCTCCCCGCCCAGTAGGGTCAAAATTTCTCCAGTCACATAACTGGAAACGACATCCGACGCGAAGAATACATCTGCCGGGGCGAACTCTTCCGGTTGCGCAGGACGCTTCATCGGCACGTCGCCACCAAATTGCGCGACGTCTTCCGGAGGCTGATCGGCTACATTGAGCGGCGTCCACACCGGCCCCGGAGCGACGCAATTGACGCGAATATTTTTCTCAACCAGATTTTGCGCCAGCGATTTCGTGAACGCATGGATCGCGCCCTTGGTCGCCGCATAATCCAGTAGCTGCTTGCTGCCTTCCAATCCGGTGATCGACCCAGTGTTCACGATCGCAGCACCTGGTTTCAAGTGCGGCAGCGCGGCCTTGCACATGTGGAAGTATCCGTAGATGTTGGTCTTGAAGGTACGGTCCCACTGCTCCTCCGTGACATCCTCAAGGTTCTCCTGATGCTGCTGAAACGCCGCATTGTTCACCAGGACATCGATTTTCCCGAACTCCTCCAGGGTCTGCTGCACCACATCGAAGCAGGATTCCGGATCGGTCACATCGCCTGGAATCAAGACTGCGCGACGGCCTTCCTTCTCCACCGCGCGCTGCGTCTCTTCGGCGTCCGATTGCTCCTCGTCCAGATACACGATGGCGACATCCGCGCCTTCGCGTGCATACAGCACGGCCACTGCGCGTCCGATGCCGGAATCGCCTCCGGTTACGATGGCGACTTTGTCTTTCAGCTTTTCTGAACCTTTGTACTTCGGCGCTTCATACGCCGGACGCGGTTTGATCTCTGCCTCGATCCCCGGTTTTGGCTGATGCTGCTCAGGCAGCGGCACCTTGGGTTTGCGGTCGGGTGCGCGCATCTCGATCACGCGACCGCGCTGCGCTGAACTCTTCTGATGGTTTTTTGCCGACTTCGAATTGCCCTTGGTTTTCGCTTTCGCCGTATTTTTCATCTTCAGATTGAGCTTAAGCTGCAGGCAGGAGTTGTCCGATTCGCTCCATGTTGTCCGTGCGAATGCGCAACCGCTCGCCCAATTTCAGGAATGACTGTCCCCATTCTGGCGGGAGCTGCACTTTGCCGGAAACGTAATCGCGCGCAATCTCGAAGTAAATGTTTTGCACGCGCCACAAGTCCACCGGGAGAGCGAGCGTGTTGGCCACTTCGACTGCATTCGACACTTTACTTAACAGATCCACATCCTGCGGATTCGTCCGCAGGCGCTCCATCATGCGGCCTAGAGATTTTTGCAGCGTGTACCCCAATCCCGCGCGGTCCAGGGAAACCTCCTCCGCTTTTGCCTGCTCCAGCAGCAATCGGATTCGAACCGGGTCCAGGTCCTCCCGACGCAGCTCCCGTTGCAGATTGGCGTTGAGCACGAACTCGGCGGTCAGCGTGAGGATCTTCGGTTTTTCCATCCCGATGCTGGTCAGATATTGCAGCAGCGGCGCGTGTCCTTCATAGATTTGCCGATATGCACTCTCGGCCTCGCGCAACGTTGTGCTCAGCAGGATGTCCAGAATGTGCTGCCTCTCGTCCGCAAACAACGACTTCAACGAATAGGACGTTTCGCCAAAGTAGCGGTCCATTACGCGCACCACCTCGGGCAAGTCGGCGCGTGAAAACACCTCGCGCACAGCCGACACCAACTCCGCGTATGCGCTGTCATCCACGAACTGCCGCACACCGGCATTCACGTTGTGATCGCCAAAGTGCATCACTCCGAAGGTCTGCAACTCGCTTTCTTCCGTGATCTTTGACGTCACCCGCGCATGCCCTACGGCCACTCGCGCCCGTCCCGATTCCATCGTCTGAAAATCCTGTCGCTCCACCGTGTAGCAATGGATCGGTACTTCGTCGCTGCTGCGCTCGAAGAGGGAACTGATGGCGTAGTGCGCACCCACATCGCGTAGGTTCGCCATTGCCGGACGGACCCACTTCTCAAAGATCTGTGCGCCGTCACCATGTTCTGCGATATTGCTTTTTGCCAACGTCAGCCGTTCCAGGAATTCCGATTCCAGCCGTGTGCATTTGTTAGGGAAAAGATCGCAAGCCAATTGGATGGCGCGGCCCGCATACTCCAGAACCTTCACCGCTTCAATCCCTGAGATCTCGTCGAAGAACCATCCACAACTGGTGTACATCAGCATCGCGTGACGTTGCATTTCCATCAGCTTCAACGCGCGCACGCGTTCTTCGGGAGACAAGGGGCGCAAACTTTGCGATTCGAAGTATCGGCCGACGTTTTCCTGCGATCGGTTTAGGATCACGTTGATGTATTCATTGCGCGCGGCCCAGGGGACGGGAAAGAATCGCCCCGCTTCTTTTTCAAACAGTGGGTTCACCGAATCCCGCAGCCAATCGAGCGCCGCCCGCAACGGACCACGCCACTGCTGGTTCCAGCCGCTGTCACCCGAGCGACATCCGCAGTCGCTATTCCATCGTTCCACGCCATGGCCGCAGCTCCATGCCGTGCGCTCCGCGATTTGGACTTCCATCTGCGGAGGTTCCTTCTCCAGGATCTCTCCGTAGTTGGTCAGGCGCGCAAATCTGTTTTCTTCTATGTATCGCAGCGCATATGCCAGCGCCATGTCGCCATGCGGATGATGATGTCCGTAAGATTCGCCGTCCGTGGCGATATTCACCAGCTGTGGCCAATCGCGGTCTTCAGAGAATCCTGACATCAATCTCTGCGCGAATTGCTCGCCGCTGTTCAAGAGTTTTTCGAATGCGACTGCGCGCGAAATTGGCCCGTCATAGAAGAACAAGGCCATCCTGCATCCGGATGGCAGCCTCGTTTCATATGCCCGCGTCGGATCGACGCGTCCTCCGCTTACGTCCTTATATGCGCGGGTGCCCAATCGGCGAACCTTTGCCGCCTGATGTTGCGCCAGCACCGTGAACTTGATGCCGTGCTGGGCCATGAGGTCGAGCGATTCGATATCCACCGCCGTCTCCGGCAGCCACATCCCTTCCGGCTTGCGATGGAACCGCTTCTCGAAATCGCGGATACCCCAGATGATCTGTGTCTCTTTATCGCGACGGTTCGCCAGCGGCAGGATCATGTGGTTGTAAGCCTGCGCCATCGCCGACCCATGCCCGGAAAACTGCTGCTGGCTGACGCGGTCTGCCTCGAGAATGCTGGCGTACACCTCCGGCGATTGCTCGTCCAACCACGAGAGTAGTGTCGGGCCAAAGTTAAAGCTGATCTTGGAATAGTTGTTGACGATCTCGATGATCCGCCCCTGCTCGTCCACGATGCGCGACGCGCCATTCGGGGCATAGCACTCCGCGGTGATGCGCTCATTCCAATCGTGAAACGGATACGCAGAGGGTTGTGCTTCCACGGTTTCCAGCCACGGATTCTCCCGCGGCGGCTGATAGAAGTGGGCATGAATGCAGATGTATCGTTCCATGAGCAACTATGTTGGATGCGGCTCCAGTGCGCCGAAGCAGGGAGATTGCTGTCCCTATGGCGCTTTTTGGCTTGCCTCCTGCCGCAATCCGTCCAGACAGAAATTCTTATCGTCAGCATAAATATTTGCGATTGGTCAAAGACAGGCTGCTGGCTTAAAACTCGGTATTCACTTTTTGCAGGACACAAGTGAATGGAGGCGGGATGGAAACCAATATCTATTCTTTGTGGTTGCTCTCAATGGGCGGCCTGATCTTCCTCATGCAGGCGGGCTTCTTCTTGCTGGAAGGCGGACAGGTACGTTCGCGGGACGTGACCAATGTGATGATGAAGATGACCGGACACATGGGTGTCGGCGTGGTCGCATTCTTGCTCGGTGGTTTCGCGATCAAGCAGTTCGCCTGGCCGATTTTTTCGATGCCCGACGGCGGACATCTACCCTGGTCATTCATTAGTGACGGGCCGCAATCCATCTCGTTTTTCGTCTCGCTGATGTTTGCCTTGGTCTCCTGCGCTATTCCCAGCGGAAGTTTTTCCGGACGCATGAAGTTTTCGGCTTATCTGCTCTTTGCCGGGCTTTATGTCGGCATCGCTTATCCGATTTTTGCTTACATCCTCTGGAACGGCCCCCTCGCGCGGCTCGGCGTTCAGGACTATGCCGGCTCGCTCGGTGTACATGCAGTAGGAGGAATCGCCGGGCTGGTGGGCGCACGATTTCTGGGAAAGCGTGCCACGCAGACCAACGCGCACGACGTGCCCATGATGGGACTCGGCGCCATGCTGCTCATGTTCTGCTGGTTTGGCTTTAATCTTGGTTCCGTTCCTTCCTACGGCCACATCGCTACGGACCTGCCGCTCGTAGCCATCAACACCATGGTGGCAATCGCCGGCGGCATTCTCGGATCGCTCGTATGGACATGGATCCTCGGCAAGCCCGATCCCATCATCACTCCGAATGGTGGATTGGCCGGTGCGGTCGCAATCTGTTCCGGAGTCCACCTTGTGC
>JAOAPL010000225.1 GCA_025462925.1 Acidobacteriaceae bacterium | reverse complement strand
CTCCGCTGACGGAAACGCTGTCGCCGGTCTTTAATTCGCGCGTGACTTGCGCGGCGGTGATGACGATGCGCTGCGTCCCGTTCTGAGCGGTGATGCTGCGAACGCTGCCGACTTCCTCAATCAATCCGGTAAACATCTCTAAACGCCTTCGTATACAACGGTTGGGCCGCTCGCGGTCTTTGGTTCTGGCCGTGGCTCATACGGGTCTTTCAAATATCCTTCGACCGCAAAATCTTCACCGAAGCGGTGCAATGTCAGCGACTTTACATGCGCCGCTTCGCTCACATGGCGGAAACCTTCACCACTCGCGAATGGAACAGCGCCCATGCCAGCCAGAATCTTGGGCGCGTAGTACAGAAAAACTTTATCGACGATGCCGGCTGCCAACGCTGCCCAATTGATAAGCGCGCCACCTTCGATCAGCAGGCTTGTTATTTCAAGTTGTCCCAATCGTTTGGCTAGATTGCGCAGATCAGGGCGTCCATCGGCGGATTTTATCGGGCGGCCACCGACAACATATTTGTCCAAACCGGGATAGAGCGGCAACTGCTCTACGACGATCCCGCGTGACTCCAACTCGCGCTTGCGTTTTTCTTCGGCGAGAGCGCAGAAGACGATCAGGTCATTGTTCGCAGTCCTTGCCAATCGGGATTCCAACGGGAGACGGAGTCGAGAATCGATGATCACACGCAGCAATGGACGACGACGCGGCAATCCGGTGCGGTCAGTGAGAAGGGGATCATCGGCAATGACTGTGCCGACCCCAACCATGATCGCGTCCGAAGCATGGCGCAGCTTGTGCACATGCGCGCGCGCCTCTTCGCTGGTGATCCAGCCGCCGCTAGCGGCATTTGCACCCAGTGCTGAAGGATTATCAGACTCACCAGGAGGCGGCGCGATTTTTCCGTCCAACGTCATGCCCGCTTTAAGTGTGACCAGCGGAGTGCCGTACTGGATGTATTTTGCGAACGCTTCGTTCAGCTTTAGCGCTTCGTGATGCAGAGCGCCTTCGGCGACTTCGACTTCGATGCCTGCGCCGCGAAGCTGCTCGATGCCCTTTCCTGCAACCTGCGGGTTCGGGTCAAGCATTCCAGTGACGACGCGCTTTACTCCGGATGCGATTACTGCATCGGTACAAGGGCCCGTGCGTCCTCGGTGACAACACGGCTCAAGATTCAAGTACAGCGTACCGCCCCGCGCGTGCTCTCCCGCAGCGGCAAGCGCTATGACTTCCGCGTGCTTCTTGCCCTCATAAGTGTGTGTACCCGTGCCCACAATATTGCCGCTACTGTCCACGACAACAGCACCGACATACGGGTTGGGTGAAGCGAGGGACATGCCCTCGCGCGCCAATTCCAGAGAGTGCCGGAGATGCTGTTCGTCTTTGGTGTCGAGCGTCATAGCGGGTACGGATAAAAGATTTATTCGAACAGACCATCTACGAATGCCTGTGGATCGAAGGGAAGAAGATCGCCAATCTTTTCGCCGACTCCGACATAGCGGACGGGAAGTCCCAGCTCCTGAGATATCGCCACCACAACTCCGCCTTTGGCAGTTCCATCGAGTTTCGTCAGAACGATTCCCGTGACTCCGGCTGCTTCGGTAAAGAGTCGTGCTTGCTGCAAGCCGTTTTGTCCGGTGGTGGCGTCCATCACAAGCAGAGTCTCATGCGGCGCACCGGGCGTGATTCGCTGTGCGGTTCGACGCATCTTCTCGAGTTCCAGCATCAAGTTCGTCTTCGTATGCAAACGGCCCGCGGTATCGACAATCACGTAATCGGTGTTGCGCGCCTTGGCAGCGCAGAGCGCATCGAAGAGCACTGCCGACGGATCGCCACCCGGTTTGGTCTTAATCACTTCCACGCCAGTGCGGCTACCCCAGACTTCAAGCTGTTCAATCGCAGCGGCACGGAATGTATCGGCGGCGCAGAGGAGAACGGATTTTCCATCGGCGCGAAGCGCATTAGCCAACTTGCCAATGGTGGTTGTTTTGCCCGTTCCATTCACGCCTACGACGAGCACCACTTCGGGCTCTCCATCAACTTTTTGATAGGCTCTTGCGGGTGTCTGGCTCAAGATGGCAAGGATCTCTTCCTTCAGCAGTCGCTTGAGCTCGCCGGCGTCTTTGATCTGCTTGCGGTCGGCCTTATCGCGCAATGTCTCAAGGATCTTGTGGGTCGTGCTTACACCGAGGTCGGCGGCGATGAGCGAGGCTTCAAGATCATCCAGGGTGTCACGATCGATTTCCTTGCCGATCGAGACGATCTCCTCGATTCGCTCGCTCAGGTTTTCACGCGTGCGCGTGACCGCCTGCTTCATCCGCTCAAATATGCCGGATTTCTCTTCTTCTTTTTTGTCGAGACTGCCAAATAATGTTTGGATCATGAGTTCAAGCGCGCTCGCAACAACACGCGCAACTCTTGATTATATCGGAGGCGGTTGGAGAGAAGGATCCGTGTGGCTTTCGACTGATTATGACGGTGGTCCGGCAGGCGGAGTCGTGGAAGCCTGGCTCGCAGCGGCAGCCGCCGATGCCTGCTCCTCAGACACTGCTCCAGCCCGATGCAAGCGTAGCGCTCCGCGCTCAAAGACCGAAGTGATCGCGGCCACCACTCTGGGATCAAACTTCGTGTTTGCGAGTGAATTGATGATACGGACAACGTATTCCGGATCCATTGCCGCCTGGTATGGGCGGTTCGTCGTCATAGCGTCAAAGGTGTCAGCCACCATGATGATGCGGGGCATGAGCGGGAGAGCGTCGCCCTTGAGTCCATAAGGGTATCCGCGCCCGTCGAGCGATTCGTGATGCAGTTCAATGCCGGGAATCATCTCCTTCAGCATTTCGACTGGACGCAGGATCGTGCCGCCTTTGACGGTATGCGTCTTCATGACTTCAAACTCTTCCGGAGTCAATGCGCCGGGCTTCTTCAATATGCGGTCTTCGATCCCGATCTTGCCGACATCATGCAACTGGGCTGAGATGCGGATGCGCTCGATCTCTTCCGTCAGCAGCCCCATCTCTTTGGCGAGGATCACGGAATAGCGCGTGACACGGTCAGAGTGGCCGCGAGTGTACGGGTCCTTTTCGTCGACAGCGCCGGCGAGCATTTGTATGGAGCTCAAGAACAGGGCGCGGTTCTCTTCGGCGGCGCGTTTCAGGTCGAATACGAAGCGCTCCAAGTCGTCAGACATTGCGTTGAACGTCTGGGCCAGTTCGCCGATTTCAGTGCGGCTCTTCAGGTGGACGCGCTGGGTAAAATCGCCGCGTGCAATGGCCCGGCTGCTCTCGGTGAGTACTTCTAATGGCGTGGTGATGCGGCGCGCGGCAAAAAAGCTGATCAACAGACTCAGGAAGACTGCGCCGACAGCGAGCAATTGCGCCGTGCGCTGCATTTCATTGATGCTTGCATACGCGTCAGCTTGGGTCTTTTCTGCTACCACCCCCCATTCAAGGACGGAAACCGGGCTGCAGGTGCCGAGCATGGGCACACGCGTCCCATTTTCAGCGATGGTGAACTCGCTGGTGGCTGCAAGCTTCTTTGTGCCCTGGTCAACGAAATTCTTGACCAGTTCGATGTGCGTCATGTCTTGCCCGGTGACATATTCCTTCGTCGCCGAAGCAACCAACCTTCCGCGGCTATCGACAACGTAAGCATCCAGGCCGCCTTGGCTGGCGTCCTGAAGCCTCTTGATGAGAAAGTCGAGGTCCACCACCGCGCCCACCATACCGATGAAGGTGTTGTTCACTGTAATGGGGGAACTCACAAGGCGAATGGTACGCGAATCCTTTCCAGAGCCTATTGTGAGCGTTTGTCCGTTGTAGATTCGGTTTTCGCGAGCAGCCTGGAAAGCGTGTTCCAGTTCACGCTGCATGAAAGGATCAGGCGCCATCCGTCCGGCAGTGATTCCCTTGGCTTCGCTGTTGAGAATTGTGGCGTACGCCAGCGTGTCGGATTTCGATACGAAACTGTCCAGCAATGCGCGGAGTTCAGGAGTGCTTACATGCTCACCGCTGAGATTGTTTCCGCTCGCGACTTGAATGGCGGAAGAGAGGTTATCCAAGCTGGTGCGGAGATTATTCTGGCGCTGAGTGATGTCATCCGCCAGCGAACTGGTCACGGTGTTCTGGAGGAGCTTTTCATTGGTCTTGAGCCGTTCCTTATTGATTCCAACCACCTGCGTACCATACCAGTACAGAGGCACTACACCAACCAGGATAAGAATGGCAAGGATCGAGTAAAGAATCGGAATACGCGCGGGAACCAGCCTGCCCAAGTTCATAGTTTTCGATGACGACAATGCGAGCGATTGTACCTTGATTTCCGCTGATTACGTCCTGCAAAATTTCGCCGCAGTTGCTAGGGGATTTACCCGTTGACGGTGTTTATTCGACCTTGCCGGGCCGCGTCATCAGTTCACGAATCGCATCTTTTGGGGGCTTGCCATCGTGCAGGATCGCGTACATTTGCGTGGTGATGGGCATCTCGCAATTCATTTTCTTTGCGAGTCCAACCGCGGCATTGGTGGTGAGGACACCTTCAGCAACCATGCCGTGCATCCCGGCGATGATCTCATCCAGCTTGCGGCCTTTACCGAGTTCTACCCCGACCGTCCGATTGCGGGAGAGGCCTCCCGTGCAGGTGAGCACTAAGTCGCCAAGTCCCGCAAGTCCTGCCATGGTGTTTTGTTTTGCTCCACAACTCACGGCCAGACGCGAGATCTCCGCCAAGCCTCGCGTGATCAGAGCGGCAACGGTGTTGTGCCCGAGACTCAGCCCGTCGCAAACGCCCGCCGCAATGGCGATTACGTTTTTCACCGCGCCGCCGAGCTCCACACCCGCGATGTCATCGTTCTGATAGACGCGGAAGCTGGGATCACTAAACTCGCGTTGGACGATTGCAGCAAGGTCGAAGTCATTGCTGGCAATCGTGATCGCGGTAGGATCACCCTTCGCGACTTCGCGCGCAAAGCTTGGGCCACTGAGCGCGGAGATGCGGGGTGTGAATCCTGCCTTGTCGCGCACAACTTCGGTAATCACTTCTGACATGCGCAGCAAAGTGTCATTCTCAATGCCCTTGGTCGCGCTTACAAATTTCATGTCCGGCTTCAGGTCCGGAGCCATCTTCTCGAAGAGCTTCCGACAATGATGCGAGGGCATCACACTCACGACAAATTGCGCACCATCGATAGCGTCTTGCAGGCTGTTAGTGACGGACACACTGTCTGGAATCCTGCAGCCGGGAAGGAAAGGTTCATTCACCCGCCGCAAAGCGATGCTTTCGCAAACTTCTTTCTCGAATGCCCAGAGCTTGATCTCGTGCGCGCCTGTACGCCCCAGGACGATAGAAATCGCAGTGCCCCATGCCCCTGCGCCGATGACTGCAATCTTGCTCATGCCGGTGTCGCTCCAATGCGGCTCTCAGTGCCTTCTATCAGCCGGCGAATGTTGTCGTGATGTTTGACGATGATCAGGGCTGGGCCTGCGATCAACAGGAGCATCAATGTGGTCGAGCGAAGCTCGGGCTGCAGCCAATAGGCAGCAAAAGGAAAGACAGCAGAAGCGGCTATAGAAGCGAGCGAAACGATTCGCGAGATCATAAGAACTGCGGCAAAGACGACCAGTGAAATGAGAACTGCCTTAGGCGCGAGCGCGGCGAATACACCGAGGCCAGTGGCCACTCCTTTGCCTCCATTGAACTTCAACCACACTGGAAAACAATGGCCGATGATCGCGAAGAGAGCGGCAATGGCGCCAGCTAACACTACCAACTGATCCGCATCAGTCACATAGTTGATCTGACGGTTGAAACTGACAACTCCCAGCACTACAGCGAGGTATCCCTTTCCCGCATCGAGCAGGAGCGTTGCAATCGCCAACCCTTTTGCGCCGGAGCGCGCGACATTGGTCGCTCCTATATTGCCGCTGCCCGTCGCCCGGATGTCCTGCTTCATGAATAGTCGAACGAGGATGTAGCCGAAAGGAATCGAGCCGAGCAGATATGAGACCGTCGCAATGATGAAGTAGGTCTTTGTCATTTTGTGAAGTGATTGGTATTACTTCAGCTCGAACCGCGCCAGCTTTGTATATCGAGGACCGCTGGGTAAAGTGTCACTCTGGTACAAAAAGAATTCTTTGGCGATCATTGTACCGAAGTCCGGTTGCGGGAGAGGTTCCACCCCTGCGCGAAGGCTAATAAAATTTGACTTGTTTCGGTCGCGCGGATCACCATGGGGCTTGCCGGAGCCTACACGAGCGAGCGTTAGATGCGGCGAGTAATCCTGCGTCTCACGAGGGATAGCAATCGTTGCCAGTGCCAAATCAATCGTATTCGCTAATAGAGGCAGCTCTTCTGAAGCCTGAACTCCCGCCCAGAAGACGCGAGGGGTACGCGGGGTGAAAAATCCTACTGAACGAAATGAAATCTCGAACGACGGCGACTGAATGACACCGAGAACGGATTTGATCTTTTCCGGCCCTTTGCTTTCACCGATAAACTTCAACGTGAGGTGAAGCGATTCCGGTGTCACCCATTTTGCAGCGATGGAAGGAAACTCGCGTTGCAGGCCGGCGACATAGCTGTAAATGCGTTCGCGAATGTCGTCGGTAATGTCGATTCCAACGAAGAGGCGCATGGGCTCAGATCATCTTGCGGCGAACCATGTCCAGCGCCTGCTGAGATGCATAAAACCGAATGCGGTCACGGTCGCCGGGAAGCTTTCGTTCAACGACTTCAGGCTTTTTGCCGTCGGCAACAGCGATGTAGACGAGCCCCACTGGCTTCTCCGGAGTGCCGCCTGTTGGGCCGGCAATGCCGGTGACGCCAACTCCAAGTGTTGCATTGCAACGCTTCCGGATCCCTTCCGCGAGTGCCAATGCCACTTCCTTGCTCACCGCCCCGTGTTCTGCAATCAGCATGGGTGGAACGTCTGAGAACGACGTCTTCAAATCGTTCGCATACACGATAGCTCCGCCGAGAAAGTATCGTGAACTGCCGGGAACGGAAGTGATGCGTTCGGAAAGCAGTCCGCCGGTGCACGATTCCGCCACAGCCAATGTTGCACCGCGCATCTGCAAGTAGTAACCGACGATCTGCTCCAGCGATTCTCCTTTTGTGGAATAAACGCGGTCGTCGAGTTCGTCCTCAAGTTCCTCGGCCAAGTCATCCACCAGTTGCTGTGCTTCTTCCATGGTGTCGGCACTAGCTTTTAAATGGAGTTGCACGTCGCCTGCGCCGGCGAGAATGGTCGTCTGCACGGCATTATGTTCTTTGTAGATGGGAGCGCAGCGAGCGTCGCATTCCGATTCCGGCATCAGGGCGATTTTCAGCACGCGCGTGGCGATGAACTGCTGCGGAACCTTGACGCGAAGGCGATCCAAACATTGCTCGACGAACATAGGTTTCAATTCAACTGGAGGGCCGGGAAGCAGAATCACAATCTTCTGTTTGCCTTCGTACTCTCCCTCAAGCCACTGGCCGGGTGCGCTGCCGTTATTGTTCTTGAGGACTGCCGCACCAGTGATGACGTCGGCCTGCTTGACGTTGTTCTCCGTCATCTTGATGCGACGCGCGGCAAAGCGGGCATAGAGGTCGGCAACGATGTCGGGATTACGCTTCAGCGGCAGGCGCATCGCTTCAGCGACAGCTTCGCGCGTGAGGTCATCTTCCGTGGGACCTAGTCCGCCCATGAAAATGACGATATCTGACCGCGAGAGCGCAATGCGTGTAACAGAGACGAGATGGTCGCGATTGTCACCCACCACACCCTTGAACGCGACTTGGACGCCCAACTCATTCAATCTTTCGGTGAGAAAAAGGGAGTTGGTGTCTTGTCGGAAGGGGGTGAGTAATTCCGAGCCTATGGCTATGATTTCAGCGATCATTCCTTGCCGGTGATTAGCCGTAGAGCGGCATTCCTTCTATGCCCCAACTCAGGTAGTGGATGGCATTAGTGGTGGAAATGACCGCGCCCTTGCCGGTGGTGAATGCAAGCCCGACGATGCCGTGTCCCGCAAGGGCCAATGTCGCTTCTTTTTGCGGGGTGATCTTGACGACCCCTCGTTTTCCCGCGTGCGACGCGGCGACATAGAGGTTGCCGTGGATATCGAATGCCATCCCCTGCGGACGTCCTAAGCCGCGGTAAAACTCACTCACTGCGCCATGCGGATCGACACGATGGATCGCATCATAACTCGAAGTTGTTGGACCGCTGACAAACAGGCTGCCGTCCGGGCCGAAGGCAAGATGATATGCGCTGACGCTCGGCTCCAGAGTTGCAAAAACGAAGATCTCGCGGCTGCGGCTGATCTTGAATATGGTCCCGCTGCGATCGCCGACATAAAGATTTCCGGCTGAATCAAATGCCATACCCGTCGCCGTTCCCATCCCTTCGGCATACGTGGCCATGGTTCCGTTGGAGGCCACGCGATAGACCGTGCCATCGTTTCGCGAGGTCACATACATCTCTCCTTCGTGATCGAAGACGATAGCCGTAGCGTTCATCAGATCGGATAGATACGGCTTCACGTTGTAATCGGTGTCGATCTTGTAAATGGAGACGGGTACCTTCTGTCCACGAGTGCCGGAAAATGTCGAGAAAATATTTCCGGACGCGTCCACTGCGGGATTGGTAACCGGGTGAAGATTCTCCGCGATAGGAACTCCCACTCGGACTTCGTGTCCGTTGCTCTCATGACCATCGGATTTGACGATCACATACCCAGAGCTGGCGCCTTCAGGGACGCGCGCGATGACAAACGAGTCCGAACTGATGACGACTGAACCTTCGGACTCCCCGAACTGAACTATTGGCAAGTGGAGGTCTGGAGGTTTAAGCGATGTTCCCATGATGCGCACCTCGCCACCAGGAAGTGCTGCAGACGGTACAACCGATTCGATGTGCGGCTTTCCGTTCACGTTCTTCTTGCCGAGAATGCGATCAGTGATTGTCATCACCTCTAATTGAAAAGGTTAAACCGGTATAAGAGTTGGACAAATATAAGTGCATAGAAACCGGCGGCGACGTCATCCATCATGATGCCCGTACCATCGGGAAGATTCTCAAGCTGGCGAACCGGTGGCGGCTTCACAATATCAAAGCCCCTGAAAAGTATAAGACTTGCCAGCACGTATTTCCAATTGAGCGGTGCGCCAATCAATGCAATCAATTGTCCGGCGACTTCGTCGATCACCACTTGAGAAGGATCTTTCTTTCCCAGTTCGCGGGCGATTATGGTCCCTGCGGGAATCCCAATAAATATCGAAGTGAGTGCCGCTACGACGGTGAATCCGATCAAGGCGGAGCTGGAAAGCTGGAGGCGGGCGATAGTGAGCCATATGGCCACTGTCGCAATCGATGCAACGGTTCCGCCACCCTTGCCGATGAGTCCGATGCCGAAGAATGTGCCCGTCGCCCAAGCCCATGGCGTCTTTCGTGTTGTTGCCTGCTTTGCCTCAGCGGCTTCGATCTGGCTGGTCACGATGAGTGCTTTCTGGTCGCATTGTCATCGTCTTCGTGGTCTTCGGCAGGTCGGGGACTTTGGCCGCCGGAGATATTCTCAAGCACTTCGGGATCCAGAATAGGACTGGATATCTTGTATGCGCCGCTGGCCCATTTGCCCAGATCTATCATTTGGCATCGGTCACTGCAAAAAGGAAAAAACTCGTCTTTCGCTTGGACAATAGTTTTGCAGGTGGGACATCGCAGAGTCTTTATTGTGCGCTTTGGCATGGTACTGATCTCAAAAGGATATTAGATGACGCGCGCGACCAAATCGTAGTCGTGCGCCTCAGTGATTTCGCAACGGACAAATTGCCCTGGTGTGAGTTGATCGAAACCGCCAAAATCATTGATATAGACCTTCCCGTCGATCTCCGGCGCGTGCATTTCCGTGCGTCCTTCCCAGAGCAGGTCGGTCTCATCGGAAGGCCCGGTGACCACCAGATCGAATTCGCGTCCAATGAATTTTGCTTTCTGTTTCTTACTGATGCTTTGTTGGATTTTCATCAGCTTCTTGCGTCTGCGTTCGATCTCCCGGGGCGCAACTTTTATTTCGTCCGACAAATGCTGTGACTGAGAGCCCTCTTCGTCAGAATAGCCAAAAACGCCGAGCCAATCGAACTGAGCTTCTTTCACGAATTCACAAAGCTCTTCGAAGTCCTGCTCCGTCTCTCCTGGGAACCCGACGATGAACGAAGTCCGCAGTGTGAGGCTGGGAATAGTCGCACGCATTTTGGCGATGGACTTCAGGAATATCTCTGCGCCGGCGCCCCGCTTCATAAGCTTCAGCACGGCCGGCGAAGCGTGCTGCAACGGGACGTCGATATAAGAACAAATCTTCGGATGCGCGGCGATAGTCTCCAACAGTTTGCCGGTGATCTTGTTGGGATAGGCATAGAGGAAGCGCACCCAATGCAACTGGTCGATCTGCGCCAGGCGTTCCAGCAAAAGCGCGAGACCATCTTTGAGGCCGAGGTCTTCGCCATAGCAGGTGGTGTCCTGCCCGATCAAAACGATCTCTCGCACGCCGTTTTGCGCGAGGCGTTCGGCTTCATTGATAACGGATTCGAATCGCCGCGAGCGGAACTTGCCGCGCAATTGCGGAATAATGCAGAAGCTGCACGGATGGTCACAGCCTTCGGCGATCTTCAAATATGCTGAGTATTTGCCGGTGGACAGTACGCGCGGTGTCTCTTCCGACATTAAGTAGTTGGGCAGGTCAGATATCGCGCCGTCCCATTCATTGCGGGAGAAACGTCCGCCAGCTTCGCGAGCATCACCTTCTGAGCGCGATGTGACTACGGGTAACGTGCCGGAAGTCGCTTTGTTCAAGGCAGAAGAACCCAAGATCACAAATGGAGAATCCGCAGGCTGCGGAACAGGCGTTCTCGGTGCAATGCCACTGGCGGCGAGTATTGCTTCCAACTCGCCGGTGCCGACTACCGCATCCACTTCCGGAATATTCTTTTGAATCTCATTGCGATAACGTTCAACCAGGCAGCCAGCCACTACCAACTTGCGTGCCTTCCCGCCGGCAGCGATCTTATGCTGCGCCATCTCCAGAATGGTGTTCACTGATTCCTGCTTGGCGCTGTCAATGAAGGAACACGTATTTACGACGATGACATCGGCGTCCTCAGCGCGCTGGGTGAGCTGCGCGCCGGAGCTTGCCAGGATGCCCATCATTACCTCGCTGTCCACCAGGTTTTTGGGGCAGCCAAGGCTTACGAAACCGACTTTCGTCAGCGGGGCCGACTCCGCAGTACTCACTTTCGACAGGGAATTAGCTGGTTCCAGCGCGATTGTTGCTATTTCTTCAACTGACATGGAAGCCCTTATTTTATCATCCTAAGGTGGTCACCGTCGGAGCATCGAAGGGAAGTGCATGCGAACAATCATCCTGCTGATTTTTTCAAATATCTTCATGACTTTTGCGTGGTATGGACACTTGAAGCACCGTGATTTGCCACTTTGGCAAGTCATCCTTGGAAGCTGGGGCATCGCATTCTTCGAGTATTGCCTCGCAGTGCCCGCGAATCGCTACGGTTATGGCGAATTCACCGGAGTCCAGCTGAAGACCATCCAGGAAGCGGTGACGCTGGTCGTATTCTCCGTCTTTTCGGTCTTTTACTTAAAGGAAGGGTTTCGCTGGAATTACCTGGCGGGGTTCGCGATGATCGCGGGAGCCGTGTTCGTGATCTTCAAGAAGTAATTGCAAATGTCGTTTAGGCGCCGGGGATGAACTGGCGCACGATCATGAAAGAGATTGCTGCTACCAGGCCCGAGGCCGGAATCGTCAACATCCACGCCCACACGATTCGTCCGGCAACGCCCCAGCGAACTGCCGACATCCGGTGCGTGGCTCCTACGCCAATAATCGCGCCAGTGATCGTGTGAGTGGTACTTACCGGGATTCCAAAATGCGTGGCTATGAAAAGAGTGATCGCGCCTGCAGTCTCAGCACAAAATCCGCCGACGGGTCTAAGCTTTGTGATCTTGGCGCCCATGGTGTGAACGATTCGCCATCCGCCAAAGTACGTTCCTAATGAGATCGCAGTCAGTGCTGAAAGCACGATCGGCCAGTGATAGATTCCCCAATCGGTGGTCAGTTCTTTCTTAGTGATAAAACCGCCTGCGAAAAGAGCGCCGGCAATGATCCCCATCGTTTTCTGCGCATCATTGCCACCGTGTCCCAGGCTGTAGGCGGCTGCCGACATCAACTGCAGCTTTCTAAACCAGCCGTCCACTTGCCGGGGCGCCTTTTTTTCAAATATCCAGGAGACAGCCACCATGAATATCAGTCCGAGCACCAGACCCATCAATGGCGCAATAACGATGAAAGCAAGAGTCTTGGTCCAACCCGACCAAATGATGACGCCGAACCCAGCGCGGGTGATTGCGGCGCCTGCCAGGCCGCCGATGAGCGCATGAGAGGAAGATGTTGGCAATCCCCACCACCATGTGAGCAAGTTCCAGACGATTGCGCCTAGAAGCCCGCAGAGAATCACAAATTTTGTGACATGGTTGAGATCGAGGATGCCGCTACCAATCGTGTTGGCTACTTTTGTTCCCATGAAGATGGCAAGAAAATTGAATATCGCTGCCCAGATCACGGCAACGCGCGGCGTCAACACTCGAGTGGAAACAACAGTGGCAATGCTGTTGGCTGCGTCATGAAAGCCATTGATGAAATCAAAGACTAGAGCAGTGAATATCGTAATGATGACTAGCAGCGTCGCGCTTTCCACTTGGTCTTGAAGTTCTCTCTTTTTGTGATTTCGGGCGGGAGCCGATCAGGCGCTCTTCAGTACAACGGATTCCAGGACGTTCGCCGCGTCTTCAGCTTTGTCCGTGGCGGTCTCAAGGACTTCAATCAGTTCCTTGATCTTGATCAGTGCAATGGGGTCTTTTTCTCGCTCAAATAATGCGGCCAGGGCTGCCCGGCCGATCCGGTCGGCCTCATTCTCAAGGCGGTTGATCTCTACGCATATCTCCAGCACGTTATCGTGCTTTTCTAGCATGCTGACCGCTTTGGCTAGTTGTTCACTCTGGCGGATGATCACGGAAGCAAGTTCTGAAGCCGCTGCCGGAGCTGCGGGAATCTTGTACATCACCAGGCGCTCACCCGCGGCATACACAAAATCGAGGACGTCGTCCATCGCGGACGCTAGCGCGTGGATGTCCTCGCGATCGAACGGAGTGATGAAGGTGGAATTGAGTTTCACCAGGATGGCATGCGTCATCTCATCGCCGCGATGTTCTAAATCTTTTAATTGCTGCACCCGGACCTCGACATTATCGAAGTCGTCGAGGATGGCTTTGAGCAGCCGGGCGCCATCCGTGATGTTGGTGGCCATCTCGGCAAACATATCAAAGAACTTGGTGTCTCTCGGCACTAAGCGAACCATTCTGGTTCTCCTCTGGATTTATTTTTTTTAGGATTGAGTTCGGGCTGAATTAGGGCAAAGCTACTATCGCATGCGCAGATGCAAGGGTCAAACAAATCAGGATGCGGTTTGGTCCAATCCTTCAATGCGTTGCATCGCTCCAGTAAAGAGTTTGCGCATCGCGCGAACCACCAATCGAAGTACAAAAACAATTGCGAGAAGAAGCGCAGCTACGACCGCCGCCGCCGAGAAAGGATGCGCAGTCGCAAACCATGTAAGCCCGATCGCAAGGGCATCCTCGACGAAGCTCAGCCCAATGTTTGAAAGTGGCTCGGGCGAGGGAGTAACCGCCGTGCGAACAGCCATTTTGCCGCCGTGCGCAGCCAAAGCCACGCCGCCTGCGACCAGCGACATTAATAGCTGCGCATGTGGCGAGAGTTGGGCCGAGGCTTGGTATCCAAGCAGAGCCGCGACCGGCACACGGACGAAAGTCTGCAAGGCATTCCAGATGAGGTCAAATCCCGGTATTTTGTCTGCGAAAAATTCGATGACGAATAGAGTGATGGCTGCCCCAATGACCCACCAGTTCTCTACGATCTGCAAATTTGACGGGATGGGAATCACGCCTGCCTGGCCGAGCAGACCTAACGTAGCAAGCATGGCGTAAACATTGATTCCCGCAGCAAAGCTTGCGGCAATCACCATGGCTATGATTTCGTTACCGGAAAAGGACACTTGCATTCAGATGCCAATCGTTCCGATTGTGATTGAGAAGCCGGGAACCGCTTTATTTTCCCGGATTTGTATGGACCACAAAGGGCAGTCGCAGGCGCTTCGTCAATTCAGGCCAGAATTCGCGTAAGACGTCGAAGCCCATATCGGTACCAACGGAGTAGGCCACGCCCCTTGCCGCAGGTTGGAAACCACGATGATTTCCAGGATGGTAGAGGTTTCCAAGAGCTGTAGTGCTGGATGCACCCATCCACTCCGAGAAGTTGAACGTATGGGCTCCATTGTCGGTGTGGGTGACGAAAGAATGACTTATTGCGTGGAACAAGCGGCTGGTCTTGGATCCATAGCCTGACCGAAAATAACGGGGATCTTCATGGAGAATTGTGGGGTACAAGAAAGTCCCGAAGAACTGCCCGGAGACCTGGTCGGCAAAAGCGGCTCCGAAACGGTGTCCGTAGCCTTCCGCCCCTTGGCCGAACGTGGGGTCGTCATTCTCTGCCTGTGACAATCCGGCGCTGAAGCCAGCAATGAGGAACGTTACCGGCTCAAACGTATCTCTGGCGAAGAGCATGAACTTCTTTTTGACTGGAAGCGAACAAATAATCTTGCCCGAATGATTGCGGGGATGAGCCACCGTTCTGATCTCCGGCTTGCCTGCAATGTGTGTAACGAACTTCTTCATTGGACCGTTATATTCGAGTCCGGTAAATGTCGCCTCCGGTTCCTCGCATTCACGTTGAGGTGTTGTAGCGAGGGTACTGGGGGCGGCAGGCAGGCTCTCTTTTTGCGGCGTGGTGACTTGCGTGTCAGACGGGGGTGGCGGAGGTTCTTCTTGTCCAAACGCAAAGCAGCCGCAACCGACGATTAGCGCGAAAAAGGCGCAAGCTGGAAGAGTCAAAATGCGAGAGCCGACACTGTTTCCCATATGATTCGGACCAGAATGCGCCTTTAATATTTAGATTTGCTTTAAGCCATCATACGTTTGCCAAAGGATCAGTCAAACTAAATCCAGAAAGCGAATCGTACGATGGATCTAAATGAAAAAGGCCACCTTGTGGGTGGCCCGGGATCATTGAAGCAAATAGCTCTTTACAACGTGGACTCGATCTCAAATCCCCAAGCTTCCAAAAGCGGCTCCGGGATGTACTTCGAGTTCTTGTTGCGGCGCGCCCACTCACGAAGACGTGTGGAGCGGATGTATTGATCAGGCGCCAGCTTATATTCTTTGACCGCCTGCTCAAAAGAGGTCACTGTAGGCACTACCGGTCCGATAGGCTCCGGCTTGCCCCAATTAGGATTTCCACGACGCTTTGCCATATTTAGTTCGTCCTGCCTTAAAAAGAAGAATTCGACCTGTTAGATTCATTCCCTGTACGTAACGATTCAGTTCTGTACCTGAATCCCCTCAGTAGGGGAATGTTCCTTACTTGACTTGACTAGCGGCCGTCTACTAGGAACCCAACCACCCGTAAAAACCATTGATTCTAAGGGTTTTTTCGATTAATTGCAAGAACTTTAGTTACTCCTCGCAACAGAAAAAGGCACTTCAGGCCGGGTACAAACAATCGGAGCTAAGTTGATTTGTTGGCGCTAGATGATAGTTACACACTAAAGCGTAGCTTTATAGTTGTTATCCAACTTCAACAGCGCCAACGTCCCAGCAACTCTGCTTTAGGGGCAGTGCTTTGAGAGTCGGAACCCTCTCGGAGAGTGGATTTTGTTCGAAGAACGTGGATTTTACTAGAAAAACCTGGTGCCCGGGGACGGAATCGAACCGTCACGCCCCTTTAAGGGCCCGGGATTTTAAGTCCCGTGCGTCTGCCAGTTTCGCCACCCGGGCAGGAATTTCAGGATTTCAAAGTTGAGGACAATGAAATTCTAAAGGCAAACTGCAAAATTGAGTATACCCGTTAACTTCAAACCAGCGAGGCACTGGAACCGGTACATAATGCGATTGTGTTCTGCTCTATACTGATTGAATTACCCCGCATTCGCATTCCAGGATCGGCTAAACCGCAACATGAGCGCTATCGGGCGTCTGACTCGCAACTTCGTTGTTCCCAGCATGGAAGCCGTTCTAGGGCGGCGAAATCTTGTGCGTTTTGCCCGCTTGCTAACCATGGAATCCCGCCTAGATACGGGGAATGACATGGCTGACAACGGTGAAACATTGGTGCATCGGGTGCTGTTGAACCAAAAGTCTGCTGAAAATGAACTGGTTGTCTTTGACGTCGGCGCAAATGTGGGTGAGTGGACAAAGCGCCTTATTGACCACTCAGGTGCTACCAAGTTCATAGTGCACGCTTTTGAGCCTGCCTCCGCAACCTTCTCCATTCTGACCAAGAATCTGGCCGATCTGCCGTCGCGAGTTTTACTTCTAAACCAGGCATTGTCGAATGAGGTAGGGACGGCGTCGTTCTATGTCGTCGGCGCTGGTCTGGGTATCAATTCGCTTCATAAAGGCCCAGGTCAGGTGGAGTCCACCGAACGAGTGCAATTAAACACGGTGGACGCATACTGTCGGAATGCCAACATCTCGCGCATTGATCTGCTGAAAATAGATGCCGAAGGACACGACCTGAGCGTGCTTGAGGGCGCGAGAGCAATGCTTCAAGCGCGCGCGATCTCGATGCTTCAGTTTGAATATAACCATCGCTGGATCGAGTCGCGGCACTTCCTAAAGGACGCATTCGAACTTCTATCGCCGCTTGGCTACAAGCTCGGTAAGATCACAGGCAAGGGCATCGAGTTTTATCCGCAATGGCATTTTGAATTGGAATCGTTCCGCGAAGGGAACTACCTAGCATGCCTGCCGGAATGGCCGGACCGTTTCCCCCAGATCAAATGGTGGAACCTGGAATAAGCCTGTTTCGATTTACGCGATCTGGTTGTTGCGCCTTTCCGCAGCACGCGTCATTGCGGTAAATCGAGAAAGCGTGACAGAGGACTCGCTGTCATACCCCTTCGCGCGTGCTGAACCGATTCCGCCATCGCGAGGCAAGAGACGGTTTTCCAGATCCAGAAGATCCGCTGTCAACCCGGGGAACAGTCCATGGAACTTGACCGCAAGCTTTGCCGGGGCTGACAACACAACCTCCGCAATACCGTAACGGCAGGCATTCACGATTTTTCTAGCGGCACGGTCAACGTCCATGCTCAGGAATGGCAACGAATCGCTCAGCGCGAACCAGGCATACTCAAGGCGATGCTGGCTTTTGAAATCGGCGTTTCTGGGGCTTCCAGTTCTCATCAGTCCCGGACAGATGGTCGAAACGAAAATGCCGTCTTTCTTGAGTTCCGCGCGAAGGCCTTCGCTGAGTCCGACAAGCGCAAATTTGCTGGCGCTATACGGGACCAGATGGGGCACACTGATCTTTCCTCCGATGGAAGAGATGTTCACGATGCGTCCGCTCTTGCGCTGCTGCATTTCTGGCAGGACTGCAAGGATCGAATGCAGTGGACCCCAGAAATGTGTCCTCATCGCTTCGTCAAAGTCTTCAATTTTCATGGACTCGATTGGCCCCACCGCAATCACGCCTGCGTTGTTGACCAACACATCGATCCTGCCGAATCGATCGTGCACGATCTCAACCAGTTGTGCGACCTCATCGGTGTAAGTGATATCGCATGGTATGGCGAGGACATTTCCATAGCGCGACAATTCGTCTTGCGCGCGGATAAGCTCATTCTCGTCTCGTGCGCAGATGGCAACTTTCGCGCCCTCGCGCATGAATTCGCGGGCGAGCACCAGTCCCAGGCCTCGGGACCCGCCCGTTATCAGGACTACTTTTCCGTGAAAATCCATTCGACGCGACTGCCGAACGGCTTTGCGGATCCCCATCAGCGCGAGCAACGCGGCGGTGATCTTGATTCCTTTATTGCTGTCGAAATTCGTATTTACACCATTGCGGGCCGCAGGTCGGAACTGGAATGGGCGCATGAACGTCTGGATGCGCCCATGACTGACAGGTTTGTATATTCGCCAGCCGTCAGTGGCTGAAGGAGAGTTCCGCCAGCTCTTCTGCGACCTGAACGCGCACAAGTTCTCCATCCGAGAGGCGCAGGATCATGTCGCAATTCTTCAGAGTGCTTAGCCGATGAGCGATGAGAAAAGTGGTGCGCCCGGTCATCAGGGTTTCGGTAGCTTCCATGATTGCCGCTTCGGTTGCGGCATCAACGGAACTGGTCGGTTCGTCGAGGATGAGGATGGGACTGTCGCGCAGGAATGCGCGCGCGAGTGAGATCCGCTGGCGTTCGCCTCCTGACAGGCGGCAACCGCGCTCGCCGACTTTGGTCTCGTACCCATCGGGGAGAGCAAGGATAAATTCATGCGCATTTGCCGCAATCGCTGCAGCATAAATTTCATCCGTTGTAGCGTGAGGCTTACCGTACGCAATGTTTTCAGCAATGGTAGTGGCGAAAAGCAACGGGTCCTGCAAGACGATGGAGTATTGCCGCCTCAGGTCGGCGATGCGGTAACCACGGACATCCTTTCCGTCTAACAACACCCGACCCGAGTCTGGATCATAGAAACGGTTCAGTAGCGCCAATAACGTCGATTTCCCGGCGCCCGTTGCTCCAACAATACCGACACGCGACCCGCTGGGAACATGAAATGAGATGTTTGTTAGTCCGCGGGAGCGTCCCCCATAGCGGAAGCACACATCAAGGAATTCAATCTCTCCTCTTGCACGCGCCAGTTGCTGTGGGGCACGAGGCTCATCCAATTCTGGCGCCTCATCAAGAAGCGCAAATGCCCGCTCCACGCTCGTAAGCCAACTCTGTAAATCGGTTGTCTTCGTGCTGAGCAGGCGCAGTGGCTCGTACATTTGTGCGATGTACGCCATGACCATGAGTAATTCGCCTGTCGTAAGCAGTCCTGACTGCACATGGTGTACGCCCGTGTACATGACCGCCGCCGTGCCGATCGAAATCGTCAGGCCGATCAGGACGTTGAAAGTCGCCTGCAAGATGGATAACTGCATTTGTCCGGATATCCGCAACGCGGAATGCTTTAGGAACCGCTGATGTTCATGCTTTTCCTGTCCAAATGCCTTGATCACGCGAATGGATCCAAGCACCTCGTAGATCACGGACATCGCCGAACTGTCTAGCTCCCTGACTTGCACTGAGCGATTGCGGACCAATTTCCCGCAAGTCCTTGTCAGGAAGAACAAGACCGGTGTGATTCCCAGGGCGATCAGCGCCAGCGAACGATCAATACGGGAGCAGACCACTAACATCCCTATCAACGTGAAGCTTGCGGTCACCAGCGGTATGAAGCCCTGGATTGCGATGTACTGAAGCGATGGCGCATCGTGCTGGATGCGATATGCAGTATCGATGGCGCCCTTGGAATCGTGGTATGACATCGACAGGCGCTGAACGTGGTTCAACAGTTCCGAACGAAAATCCCAGACTAGCTTTTCGCCGGTATGGCTCTGCAGCCACCAACTGAACAATCCCTGAAGATTGGTAAGCAGTGCAATCAGCAGTAGAAGACAGATCGCAAGGGCCAGTCCGGTCACAGTGTTTGACAAAAAGGGAAGCAGTGAGTGGAGAACTTGCGGGACGGGCTGCTGACCGATAACGCTGTCAACAGCCACTTTGAGCGGCAAGGGAGACAGCAACGCCAGCGGCATTGAAACAAGGCTGAGTAGCGCAATTCCCAGAAGATGTACCCAGCATGAACGCGACTGCGCAATCACCAGCCTGTAAACGGGCCAAGATTTTCTGGGGACAGCGGACATGGGCGATGAGCAGAATAGGGCTATCCATCGCAACCTTCAATGAGATGAATTCACTAGTTCAGAGGACCAAACTGTGGAATTTCCTTAGACTGGCGTGACTGCGGGTCCCCGGGCTCGGAGGGTTAGCTTGCCCGGGTCTTTTTATATTTACTACCCAGTTCAATAGCGTGTCTTAATTCCGCCTGTAGCTGTCCGGTGCTGATGAGAAGCCGCTGGGTCTTAGTGACCAGATCATGGGTACTCAAGCGAACCCGTTGCCACCGTGGCCCCAGCTGTTCCGGGATTACCACTACAGTTGCACTGCCGTTTGTTGCGCTGCCGTCTTGGACCAGCAGCGGCCGAGTCTTCAACCAGCGGTCGACTTCACTTGCCACGGCAAAGACCGCGCTGCGCTGCTTGCCGCTGGGTCTGTGGACGGGGAATCCATGATCGCGTTCCCATCTCTGCAAGGTACGGATGCCGCGACCGACATACTCGGCGATTTCTTTCCAAGAATTCAAGATTGTCTTATTGCTGATATTCATACGCACTCCCAGGGGCCAGGTCGTAACGAGACGTTAGATGGCGGAACTCGGCGTTAACGATGTAACTGAACCTAAGATTATTGTATACGCAGCATAAGGCCTCGTTGGGGTTCATTTTGCACCTCCGCTTCTTGGACCGCAGCCGGGCTGGTATCGCTTACCAGACCGCTGGTGGGCGTTAAAAAAGGGCACGACTTCGTTCCCGTATTCGTGCCCTTTTTCACCTCAACTCGAAATAAACAGAAATCGCGACAAGAGAATTCAACCATGGTCAGTAATTGCGCGAACCCCAAGTGCAATGCCAGCTTCAAGTACTTCGGAACCGGCCAGCTCTTCATATCGAAAGCGCCCGATTCCCCCACCGCTTCCTGGCAGCAGGAATTGCAGTGGCTGTGCGGAAGCTGCGCAAGCAATTTCGCTTTTCACGAATTCCGTCCAGTGGCGCATATCAGCTCAAGCACTCTTGCAGAAAAAATTCCCTCGTTACCCGATCAGATTGGAGAGCACGACGTGTTACTTGATTGTGCGAATTCGGCATGTTCAGCAATTTTTATCTCCCCAAACCAGGGGAAATTGTTCAAGTTCAGTAATTCCAGGCAAGCGCGCCCAGGCGGCGAAAATTTTTTCGTCGACAAACAATCCGCATCAGCTGACCGGGAGTCCTGGTTTTGGCTCTGCGACGGGTGTTCCAAACACATGACCGTGCGAATGGTCCGGGGGCATGCGGAAGCAGTGCCCTTGCGGCACAGCATGGCCGCTTGATTTTCGACTGATTTTATTTTAAATCTGCAATGGAACTCACTTCGGCTAGTCAGTTGTGTGCCGATTGAGAGTTGCTGAAACCCATATGGATTCCGTGCCCACCGTTCTCTGCGTAGACGATTTCAAGCCTGGCCTCCAAACCAGAAAGAGTTTTCTTGAACAATTTGGGTTCAATGTTCTTACGGCAAGCAGCGGAGCCGAGGGATTGAAACTCCTGCAACATCACCACATCGATGCCATCGTTTTGGATTACCGCATGCCTGAAATGGACGGCGAGGAACTGGCGAAGAGGGTGAGGAAGATCTCAACGAGCTTGCCATTATTGTTGCTCTCGGGTTTTGCCAGGGATATCCCGGCAAACCTGAAGAAAATCGTGAATGTTCATTTAATGAAAGGGGATCCCCCTGGAATGTTGATTAAGGCGCTCGATAACCTGACCCATACCACAGGCAATCAACGCAGGGCAGTTCGTAACAACAAAAAGAGCGTAGCAGCAATATCCACTGCAAAACCTGATAGAAGGGTCGTCTAAGCGACAGACACCTCTTCTTTTAATTTCCGGCCCACTTCTCTGTGCTCTGCGGAATCCAGCCCTCTCACCATCTCGTCACTCTTTCCATCCAGCAAAGCGTGCAGCACAAGGGCATGCTTTTCTTTTTCGTGCATTCGCCGCTCATAGACTTCAACCGCTTTTTCCCTATTGCGTTTGCGCGAATGTTCCACCAGTCTCCGTGTCAGGGCAATGTTTTCTTCTAAGTTTTTTAGCGCAGCCCACATCGCCCGCTCCAGGCTCTCGCTGTGAGCGTCCACCATGCTTTGCGGCGAGTACGAATGTCCAATCCGGCATTTGAAATGGACCAACCTCCCCTCTCGGACTTCCCAGATCGCGCCGTGGCAATCGGGACACGTCAAGCCGGTGAGTTCCTTATTCTCCTCGGGTGCTGCTGCGCGATTCGACAGCTTTTGAGCAATTTTCCGCTTGTTTTCCATAACTCCTCGTTGTGGTGTTGATGATGGCTCACTCACCAACCTTTCCAAAACTCCCGGGATTTCGTCGAGTGCCAGGCAATAATCCGGATCTGCACGCTGCAATGCCTGCTCCGGCATTTCGGAGACTTGCGCATCATCGGGGTCTTGCACGATAGCGACGCCACCGGCCTTTTTTATCATTGCAAGCCCGGAGCTTCCGTCATCCAGGTAGCCAGTAAGAACGACCCCGATGACCCGGTTTCCATACGCAGATGCTGCCGAACGGAAAAGGGCGTCGATGGCCGGGCGGTTCCTGTTTTGTTTTGGGTCGCTCGTGATCCGAATAGCGCCGTCTTCCACGAGCATATGCTGGTCCGGTGGCGCAATATAGATCGTGTTGCCCTCTATCTTCATTCCGTCCCGTGCGTAGCGCGCCCGTTGCCCATCCACCCGGTTCAAAACCTTATCCAGCATCCCTGGACTTGTAGGTGAGGTATGCACAACCACGAAAACACTAGCAGGAAACGGCGAGGGTAATGCTCTTACAACGCGCATCAAGGCCTGCACTCCTCCGGCTGATGCCCCGATCACAACAATGTCCCGCTTACTCATATTCCCCTCCGAAGGCGCCAAGAAGCGGTGTGTGGATCTTGAGTCGCAGGAACATTGAAGTTAGATTCCCCGCAGACCCCCAAGTTGCCATACTCGCCATTCTGGGTGTAGCTGCTTGCAATTTTGTCGGGAGCGACTGGATTGGTGGTACGCTTTCTCCAAGGCAATCACATGGCGGAAGCACGTTCGTCAGTTGCAGCGAGAAAGCCCAAGAAGCGCGTACCTAACCGAAAATTCCATGTAGTGGTTATTGGCGCCTCCGCCGGTGGTCTGTTTGCTTTGAGCCAAGTACTAAATCGGCTCCCGACAAATCTTTGTACCAGCGTTGTTGTTGTCCAGCATCTGAGTCCTGCGCATAAAAGTTCGTTGGTGCAATTGCTGGCAAGGACAACCCGCATGCAGGTAAGAGAAGCGGCGGATAACGCACCTCTCCAGCCTGGGGTCGTCTACGTGGCGCCTCCGGACGCGCATCTGATCTCTTCGGGAAAGACACTGAAACTGGAACATTCCGTGGCTGTGAGATTTCATCGCCCATCCATTGACTCGTTGTTTGAATCCATGGCCCGCGATTTCGGAAAAAGACTGATTGGAGTGATCTTAAGTGGGTCGGGCTCCGACGGCACCGCCGGTATCGCCGCCATCAAGAATGCGGGCGGTACAACTATCGCCCAAGACCCGGATGAGGCCGAGTTTTTCGCCATGCCCAAATCCGCGATCGCCTCCGGCTGTGTCGATAAAGTACTGCGCCTGGCGGAGATTGGTCCAACCATTGAAGCCCTGTGTTCACGACAATGAGCCAAACCACAGAATCGCCTGACATTTCGTTATCGGAGATGCTGGAAATCCTTGCCGAAGAAAAAGATTTTGACCTTCGCGGCTACAAGAATTCCACGCTCCAGCGCCGCATCCACAAAAGAATGGGCCAACTGGGGATCGATAGCTATGCGGCATATTTGAAGCGCTTTAACGAACAGGCCGCAGAGAGAAATCAACTATTAAACACCGTGCTCATCAATGTGACCGAGTTCTTCCGCGACCCCATGGCGTGGGAGGCCTTTGGGCGTGAAGCGCTCTATCCCATGCTCAAAGATCAGGATGCTGGATGTCCGCTTCGGGCGTGGGTGGCCGGGTGCTCTACTGGGGAAGAGGTCTACAGCCTGGCTATTATGCTGGCCGAGTATTACGGGGCCCGGGTGCTGGACTACCCCATCAAGATCTATGCTACCGATATCGATGAAGAGGCTTTAGCTGTCGCCCGCCGGGGGGAATACCCGGCCGACCGCATGCGCGGGCTAACACCGGAGCTACGCGCTAAGTATTTCAGCGGCGATTCCGTTCTTCGAGTGGCCCGTGAATTGCGTAAGATGGCCATTTTCGGCCGCAGCGACCTCATCCATGATGCCCCTATCTCTCACGTGGATATGATCCTTTGTAGAAATGTGCTGATCTACTTTGACGGGGCGACCCAGAAAAAAATTTTCCACAGATTGCATTACGCTCTTGAAGAAAATGGCATACTATTGCTTGGTAAAGCTGAATCAAAGCTTAGTGAATCCGCCTTGTTCGAGTCAGTGGACCCACGCTGGCGCATTTTTAGAAAAGCGGTATCACAGGATCCTAAAGCAATGAAGACACGTAATTCTCCGTCTCCTGACGATCAGTCCGGGTACTTAGAAGAATTATCTCTATTGCGTCTCTATCACCGGTCGTTGCTCGACACGCTTGATCCCGGTGTCGTTGTCCTCAACGAAGATGATGTGATAGTCACTGACAACGATTCGGCTCTCACGCTGTGGGGCCTTGCTGGCGCCAAGCTGGCTGGCAAGCCGATGCGCGATACCGCATTGGCGACCAGATGCCCTGATCTTGCCAGCCGCGTTGAAGAGAGCAAGAGAAACAAGAGCACAGTTCAGTTTGAGTGTGCTGCGCAAGTAAACGGTAGTCTCCGTAATCTTCGCATTACAGTCAGGCCGATACTTGGCGATGACGGCAATCGCGCGGGAAGCATTCTCTACACCGAGGACGTCAGCCACAAGGAACAACTGCAAAGCACCGTGGAACAGTTGGAGTCCACTGGCGAGGAGTTGCAATCGGCGAATGAGGAACTGGAAACCACCAACGAAGAACTCCAGTCCACTAACGAAGAGCTTGAAACCACCAATGAAGAGTTGCAGTCCACAAATGAAGAATTAGAGACGACCAACGAAGAGCTGCAGTCCCTCAACGAAGAGTTGGAGAACATGAATGAGGAACTGGAGCATCGCACGCGCGAGTTGGATTCCCTGAATAGCCGTTATGCCGCCACATTGGAGCAGATGCCGTGGCCGGTCACACTGGTGGACAACAACGAACGGATCCTCTTCTGGAATTCCGCTTCACAAGAACTGTTTGGGTTGACCGGTACATCGGTAATAGGCCTGAGTCTGTCTCAGCTTCCCATCGATAACAATCTGCGGAAGTCTTTAGTGCGCCGGCACGCCACTGTTGTGGAAAGAATGAAGCCGGTAAGCATCAAGGAGCAGGCATTCAAGGGAAGCAGATTCGGGGATGCATTTGATATCCATTTCATGCCGGTAAGCCGCGCGGGCACGCCGCAAAGCGTGCTCATCATGTTCGGACCATTGAGAATGGCGCAAGGCGCAGCCAAGAAAATCAGTAACAATGGGAAAGCAAGAACAAACTCGACTGGCGCAAAGAAAGAGGCCAAGTCAATTGGCAGCAGAGCCAAGGTCAAGAAAATGATCACAGCGAAAGGCAACGCTAGGGCCGGACGTTCCGGAGTTCGCAGGAAGCGCTAGAGCCGTGATCCAAGCATCTCCGCTTGGGCTGGAGCGGTTGCCGATTCTTCCAAAAAGTCATCGCGCTGCGATCGCCGATCCGGCAGGAAACTGGGGAAGTAATTTCTCTTGCCGCACTCCTTGCACCGGAACGCCTTCAGTAGGAAGAATGTTGCGATCACTTTCATCGCAACGCTGCCTGAACGCGAAGCTTTCAAGTCAGTGCCGCCACAGTCTGGACAGGGAAAGGTGATTTGTATTGCCACATCTTTAGGCTACGGAAATCATTCATCGAAAGTAAGTAACTGCTCAGGTTCACAGCGAAGGCTGACAACAATTGTCTCCGAATGGTGCAATTAGCATTTAGAATCTTGTCATCTTCTCAACTTTCTTCTGTGCGTAGTCCGCGGGCGTAAGCCTTGCCTGGAGAGATCAAAACCGTGCATGCCGCGATTCCAGAGACAGCTCCTGTGTGTATCGTCACGGCCGGCCTTTCCGCTGATCTGGCCAAGTGGTTACGCCACCGCTTTCCCGAAATCCTGGTTCACAATGCAGCTACCACCGATCTCTTGCTTGCGGACCTTGAGCGCACCCATCCAAGCCTGCTGGTGATCGATGGCGAAAAAGTCACGGATACCATCAATATTTTGGGACAACTCCGCCAAGACAAAAAGTTTGCCCAGCTGCCGGTGTTCTGTTGTCTCTCATCCGGGGCCACAAGGCAGGAACAACAAAAGCTGGTGCGCTTTCTTGGCGTGAAGCAACTCTTCTTCCATCCCGTCGATTGGGAGGAACTTTCTTCAGAGGCGTCAACGCTTTTGAGTCTTCCCGCCGCAAGTCTGCCACTCCTTAGCGAAAAGGACCAAGGCATGGAATCCGATATTGCCGCGCTATGGGAAAAATTTCGCCCCGTGAACATGGCGCGATTGCAAGTGCTGGAAGATGCCGCTGCCGCCCTGCTGAAAGGCAACTTGAGTTCCGACCTTCGCATTCAAGCAGAAAGTGAGGCGCACAAATTGGCGGGTTCATCCGGCAGTTTTGGATACATGGAGGTCTCAAGGATTGCCCGGCAACTGGAACTGCTGCTCCAGGGAAAAGCCACCATTGAACAACCGGACCTCCTCCGCATGTCGCGCAGCGTAGTTTCACTCCGTGAAAGGATCCAGCGTCCGTTGGCTAGTTCTCCGTCGAATGTTCCCGGGCAGAAGCAACCGTTCCTTCTTATTGTGGACAGTGATGACAATGTTGCGCAGCCACTACTATTGGAATGCGCGGCACGTGGTATCCAAGCGACTGTCGCCACCAGCGAGAGCGATATTCAAGAGACTATGGCGCGTCGAATGCCCGACGTTGTCCTGCTTGATCCGGAACTGTCAGACGGATTAAAGGGAAGCGGGCCCAACCTGCTTGCGGAATTGGCCACGCGGGAGATCCCGGTGCTGATTTATACGAAGCAGGACAAGTTTGAAGATCGCGTCCAGGCCACTCGTCTGGGTGCGCGAGGCTTTCTGCGCAAGCCGATGACTTCCTCCGAAGTTGTGCAGGCCGTCCAGGAATTGCTCCAACGCTTGCGCCAGGACGATTACAAAGTGATTTGCGTCGATGACGATCCCGAGATCCTTTCGTCATTACGCGAACTGCTGGAGAACAAGGGTGTTCGTTTGACGACTGTCAACGATCCTCTCGCCTTTTGGGATGCGCTTGAATCCAGCCTGCCCGACCTGATCATTCTTGATCTGAAAATGCCGCACCTTACGGGAGTGGAATTATGCCGAGTGGTGCTCAGTGAGCCGCGCTGGAGTGAACTGCCGATTCTTTTTTTGACGTCGAACACCGATTCGGCCACGGTGCAGCGGATCTTCGCTGCCGGTGCCGATGACTACATCACCAAGCCCCTCCTCGGCCCGGAACTCGTCGCCCGCGTCTTCAATCGCCTGGAGCGCACCCGATTGCAACGCCAGATGGCGGAAAAAGATCCGCTTACCGGCGCAGGCAATCGTCGTAAATATAACCAAGTCATGAATCACTATATTCACCTTGCGGAACGCAATAAGCAGCCGCTTTCGCTCGCAATACTCGATCTCGACCGCCTGAAGCAGATCAATGACGCGCACGGGCACGCCATCGGCGACGCTGCGCTTCGTCGACTCGGCGTGATGATGGTGAACACGTTTCGTTCGGAAGACGTGGTCGCGCGATGGGGCGGCGACGAATTCGTGATTGGTATGTATGGCATGCGCCGCGACGATGCAGCGCAGCGCTTGCGGGCTTTGTTGGATTCGCTCCAGCGTGAGCGTTTTCAAGTCCCCGATGGCCCGCGCATAGAGATCACTTTTAGCGCCGGGATTGCTCAGTATCCAGATGATGGTCTCACCGCGCATGCACTTTATCTGATAGCCGACCGCGCTCTTTATGCTGCCAAAGCGGCGGGGAAGAGCCAGGTGCATTCCGCCGCTCGAAAAGCCAAGCCCGCGCAGGAGCACGGCGATTGGGATGTGGTGCTGGTGGAAGAAGACTCGACCCTCGCCGGAACTCTGCTGCATGCGCTTGAAACCCGCGGACACAAGGCGCATTGGATGAAGAGTGGAGCGACTGCATCCAAGGGACTCACTGGCGAGAAGCCGTCTTTGAAAGCGAAAGTAGTTTTGCTCGACGCAGACTCACCCGGTGTTGACGGCTATTCGATCTTACGCAAAATGGTGCGTGACGGGATTCGAGCGCGGGTGATCATCATGAGCGTGCACTCGCGCGAAGACCAGGTGATGGCTGCTTTGGAAGCAGGCGCCTACGATCATATCGCCAAGCCGTTTAGCGTTCCCATTCTCATGCACCGCATCAAGCGGGCGCTGGAAAGTTAGCGCAAGGCATGTTCTCGTCGCGAACGTCGTGGAACCTCTCGCCCAATCGTTTCACCACAGCACTAGAGACCAAGAAAAAATCCGGCAGTGAACTGCTGGACCTCACCGCATCAAATCCCACCACCAGTGGCTGGTCGTACGACGCCGACGCTATCCTGTCCTCGCTCAAAAACCCGGACGCAATGATTTATGAGCCGGAGTCGAAGGGGTTGTTGGTCGCAAGGAATGCCGTCGCTCAGTATTACGCTGCACTGCAAGAACCCGTCACCGTGTCGTCAGAGAACATAATTCTGACCACCAGCACCAGCGAGGCCTACTCCTATGCATTCCGGCTCTTGTGCGAGCCCGGCGACGAAGTCTTGATTCCGCAACCCAGCTATCCGCTGTTTGATTTTCTTGCGACTATCCAGGACGTGCGCCTGGTTCCGTACTCGCTGGTTTACGACCACGGCTGGCAGATTGATTTCAACTCACTGCGTTCTGCGATCTCGCCGCGGACGCGGGGCGTGATTGTTGTGCATCCGAATAATCCCACCGGCTCTTATGTGAAGGGAAGGGAACTTTCGGAGTTGAATGAAATCTGTTCAGCCAGGGATATGGCGATCATCGCCGACGAAGTCTTTCTCGATTATCCTTTGGTCGAAAATTCTGCCCAAAGTTTTGCTGCAAACCGCGGCGCGCTGACGTTCACTCTCAGCGGCCTTTCAAAGATCTCCGGACTGCCGCAGATGAAAGTCGCTTGGATGGCGGTGAGCGGCCCGGAGGCTATCACTAAGGATGCGCTCTCTAGACTGGACGTGATCGCGGATACCTATCTCTCAATGAATGCGCCGATCCAGCTCGCTACCCCCACGCTGCTCGATTGTCGCAAAGGTTTTCAGGCACAACTTCGTGCGCGGCTCCGAACAAATCTCGCGGAACTGGACTCGCAAATCGCAGCGCAGCATCACTGCACGCGCTTGAGCGTCGAAGCCGGATGGTACGCCACGCTCCGCGTTCCCGTAACGCAATCAGACGAAGAACTCGCCATTGCACTTATCGAGAAGGACTCGGTGATCGTCCACCCCGGCCACTTTTTCGATTTCGAGCAAGATGGCTTTTTAATCCTGAGCTTGCTGACACCTGAAGATGTGTTCAAGGAAGGCGTGCGGCGGGTCCTAAGACTACTGGCTACTGACTACTAGCTACTGATCTTGGGCTTGTACTGCTTTTCAGTGATAAACGGATTTGTCTCCCGCTCTTCGCCGATGGTCGTCAGCGGGCCATGTCCCGGCACAACGATGGTCTCATCCGGTAGATGCATCAGATTTTCATGCAGAGATGAAATGATCTGGTGCATTGCTCCTCAGGGTAGGTCTGTGCGGGCGTTGCTGCCCGCGAACAGCGTATCCCCGGCAATCACTTTGTTCTCATTCGCGAAATACAGACAGGAGCTGCCTTCGGTGTGTCCCGGCGTGTGCAAGATAGTTCCGCGCAGCTCACCGGCGGTGAAGAT
>JAOAPL010000218.1 GCA_025462925.1 Acidobacteriaceae bacterium | reverse complement strand
GAAAGCCCGGTGCGGTCAAAAAGAATCTTGGAAATGCCGCCGCGGAAGAAGTCGTTACCAGTGGGGGTGCCGACAGCAACGGTGTCCGATGCGCGGCTGAAAACAAGTGAGAAAGTTGCGCCGCCGTCGGTGGATTCGTACAGCCCTATGGTTGGAGCTCCCGGTGGAGTGAATCTGCCACCATTCACGGAAGACGAACCATGGCGGGCAACTGCCGTGCCGATGAAGATGTGGTTGGAGTTTACCGGATCAACGGCAATCGCTCCGATGGAGCGATCCTTCGCGGCAGCCACGCTGCCCGAGACCAGAGTCCAGGACTTGCCATAGTCGACAGACTTGAACAATCCGACTCCGGCTTCGGAATCTCCCGATCCATTGGGCTCGCCAGTCCCGGCGTAAAGAGTCTTGCCCAGCGAGTCGGTGGGATCGAATATAAGAGAGCCGATCGCATTCGAAGTCAGTCCACTGCTGGAGGAATGCCAGTTCGGCTGCGGATCCAGCGCATTGTCCGCCTCCCAAACGCCACCGCCGGCAGCGCCGGTGAATATCTTGCAGTTGCCAACTACGCAAATAGGTGAAACAGCCAGTGCGGTGACTCGGCCAGAATCGGTAGTTGTGCGTCCCGTATAATTCGACGGGCCTGGTACCACCGGGGTAATGGGCCCGAGTTCCTGCCAGTTGGTCTTCTTGCCTCCGGGAAGCTTTGCAACAGATTGAAACGCCAAGTAGGCGTTCTGCTGTTGTGCGGAGGCTATGGCGGTGTTGGGCAAGGCGCGGTTGTCGTACTGCTCTTGTTCAGGACCGCCAGTTTCGGCGCGAGAAGCCTCTCCACCCTTTTTCTCCAGCGCGTCAATTGCATGTCTGTTGAATGGGCGAGCCTGTCTTGAAGTCCCGCCTTGGATTTTTGGCTTCGAATTCGACTTCTTGTGATGAGTTGATTGTGCGGTGGCTGGAACTACTGTAGCGGTGACGAGCAACAGCAAGAGCAGAATGTTCGTGCTGTGAGTGAAAAAGCTCTCTGCCTGAAAACCGGTGAGATACCGGCGCAGAGGGGCGAAGAAATTCCTTGGCATGGCGCCTCCTGAGAACAGCTAAGTAACCCAGAGGCACACAGGCGTTTTCTGGTTGTCCTTTGTTGGAAAAACCACCGTCGCAGGTTCCTGCGCGACACAGGGCGACCCTGTCCGAGCTTCGTGAATCCCAAGAACCGGTGAGTTATCGCAATCCAAGTACCGCGATTCTGATTTCCTCGTTGGTTGTAACGTTCGTATTGTTCGCGCTCGCTCTGAAAGGTACTGCCATGCCCGACTTATATCTGAAAACTTCCGCATTCCAGCCCGGAAGTGAGATCCCGAAGCAATTCACCTGCGAAGGTCAGGACCAGTCTCCACCGCTGCAATGGGGCGATGCTCCAAAAGGAACGCAGTCGTTTGCCCTGATCGTAGAAGACCCCGACGCTCCGTCCGGAACCTTTACCCATTGGGTGCTATTCAACTTGCCCGCGAGCGTGACGGAACTTCCGCAAGGCACTCCGCCGGGCCTGCACATTGCTTCAGGCGGAGTACACGGCACCAACGACTTCGGAAAGCTCGGCTATGGAGGCCCGTGTCCGCCAGCGGGCAAGCCGCATCGCTACGTCTTCAAGTTGTACGCGCTGGACACTAAACTTGACCTCAGCCCCGGCGCAAAGAAAAGTGACGTGGAACACGCGATGAAAGGCCACGTCCTCGCGCATGCAGAAATTATGGGCAAGTATCAGCGCAAAGGAAAAGCGGCGGCGTAATCCCACCTTAACCACGAATACCCTTCGATAACTCGCGCGAAATGATATATTCTCCCGCACGATAAAATTCAGCAGATTTGTTAATCTGCTGGTGTCATCGCGTTCGGCTCTGGCCTTCCTCGGAGGTTCCTGCTTGGCTGAATTACAAATCGTAGATGGGCACAGTTTTGGCGCAACCAAGCGCCACGACTCCTGGTGGGTAGAGATTCTTCCTGTTGTGATCGTCCTGGGCGGCTTCGGTGCCTACGCAACGTTCCGGGCCTTCGAGGGAAAGTTTTACGAGTGGGGACCCTATCTCTCGCCGTTCTACTCTCCGCTGATCGATGCCGGTCATACCTGGTGGAAATTTTCGCCGGCGCTTCTCATTCTCGCTGGCCCACTCGGATTTCGCGCTACCTGTTACTACTATCGCAAGGCTTACTATCGCGCGTTCTTTCTCGATCCTCCGGCCTGTGCGGTGAATGACCGCGGCGGACACAATTACAAAGGCGAAACTGCATTCCCGCTGATCCTGCAGAACATTCATCGCTATTTCTTTTATGTCGCACTCATCTTTTTGTGCTTCCTTTGGTATGACGCCATCAAGTCATTCATGTGGGACGGGCGTTTCGGCGTCGGCCTGGGCTCACTGATCATGCTCGCCAACGTGGTCCTGCTCTCGCTGTATTCGTTCTCATGCCACTCTTTGCGGCATCTGATCGGCGGAAAGCTTGACTGCTTCTCCTGTTCACAATCCTCGCATTTGCGCTACAAGGGATGGAAGGGCGTAAGCGCGCTTAACGAAAACCACATGCTCTTTGCGTGGCTGAGTTTGTTTTCCGTTGGGCTGACCGATCTCTACATCCGCCTCGTCTCTTCCGGCGCGATCACGGACATGAAAATCCTATGAACGATAGATTTGAGACGCACGAACATGATGTCCTGATCATCGGTGCGGGCGGAGCGGGACTGCGCGCAGCCATCGAAGCGCTGGGGCAAGGCGCAAAAGTCGGCGTGGTCTGCAAATCGCTGCTCGGCAAAGCGCATACCGTGATGGCGGAAGGCGGCATTGCGGCGGCAATGGCCAATGTGGATTCGTCCGATGGATGGATTCCCCACTTCCGCGACACCATGCGCGGCGGCAAGATGCTCAACAATTGGCGCATGGCCCAGTTGCACGCGCAGGAATCCATTGACCGCGTGAACGAGCTGGAACATTGGGGAGCGCTCTTCGACCGCACTGGCGACGGCCGCATCCTGCAACGCGCCTTCGGTGGACATACCTTCAAACGCCTCTGCCACGTTGGCGATCGCACGGGACTGGAAATGATTCGCACACTTCAGGACCGCGGCGTTGCTCTCGGCGTGGATGTGTACATGGAGTGCACGGTCATCAATCTGCTGAAGGATGGCGACCGCGTCGCCGGCGCATTCGGATACTGGCGCGAGCAGGGACGCTTCGTGCAGTTCAAGGCGAAGTCCGTTGTCATCTGCACCGGCGGCATTGGGAAATCATGGAAGATCACCTCGAACTCGTGGGAGTGTACCGGCGACGGAATGGCGCTTGCCTATGATGCCGGCGCCGAACTGCTCGACATGGAGTTTGTACAGTTCCATCCCACTGGGATGGTTTGGCCTCCGGGAGTGCAGGGACTTCTGGTCACAGAAGCCGTTCGCGGCGAGGGTGGCATTCTCACTAACAAACTCGGCGAGCGCTTCATGGAGAAATACGATCCCAAGCGGATGGAACTCTCCACCCGTGACGTTGTCGCCCGCGCAATCTATACCGAAGTGAAAGAAGGACGCGGCACCGAACACGGCGGCGCATTTCTCGACATCTCACACAAGCCCGCTGAGTACGTGAAGCAGAAACTTCCCAGCATGTACCACCAGTTCAAAGAGCTTGCGGACGTGGATATCACCAAGCAGCCAATGGAAGTGGGCCCAACGTGTCATTACATGATGGGCGGGATCCGGGTCGATGCGGAAACCGCGCAGTCCACCGTGCCCGGCCTTTACGCCGCGGGAGAAGCGGCCGCCGGACTGCACGGTGCCAATCGCTTGGGCGGCAATTCCCTCTCTGATCTTGTAGTCTTCGGCCGTCGCGCCGGTCTGGCTGCGGCGCAATATGCAAAGACAGTTTCGTCGCCCAACATCGACAACGCCGAGATTGCGCGATCTGAGCGAGAGATGCTGGCGCCATTCGAGCAAGGCTCAGGCGAGAACCCCTATAGCGTCCATCGCGATTTGCAAGAGATGATGCAAGACCTCGTGGGGATTTATCGCGTGGAAGACGATCTCAAGAAGGCCCTCGTGGAGTTGGAAAAGCTAAAAGAGCGCGCATGCCGCGTGAAGGTGGAAGGCTCGAGGATGTTCAATCCCGGATGGCATCTCGCCCGCGACCTCAAGGTCATGCTCACGGTTTCCGAAGCAGTTACACGCAGCGCATTGGCGCGCCGCGAGAGCCGTGGAGCGCACAGTCGCATAGATTTCCCGGGACTGGACGAGCAATGGGGCAAGCAGAACAACATCATCAAGCGCGAAGGCGCAGCGATGTCGCTGAAGCAAGTCCCCAAACCGCCGCTGCCTGAGGATTTGAAAAAGATATTGGACGAAAACTAGACTTCGACGGGGAGAGTACAAATGTCCGAAGCAGTCCTACAGGTCTTTCGCGGGAACCGCGACAGCGGGGCCAATATAGAGTACCGCGTCCCCGTTGCGCCGGGAATGGTGGTGCTTGACGCTCTCCACTACATCCAAGGACACCAGGCCCCGGATCTCGCCGTGCGCTGGAATTGCAAGGCAGGAAAATGTGGATCGTGTTCTGCCGAAGTCAATGGACGTCCGCGCCTGACCTGCAAGACCCGCATGGATGCGCTGCCTCTAGACCAGCCGATCACTGTTTCTCCCATGAAGACATTTCCCGTGATCAAGGACCTGGTCACTGATGTCTCATGGAATTACGAAGTGAATAAAAAAATCCCGCCATTCCAGCCTAAACCGGATACGGACTGGAGGATGTATCAAGAGGACATCGATCGCGTCCAGGAATTCCGAAAGTGCATTGAATGTTTTCTCTGTCAGGACGTCTGCCACGTATTGCGGGATCACGATCAAAAGCAATTCGGCGGGCCTAGGTTCATGGTGCGGACGGCTGGGCTGGAAATGCATCCGTTGGACAGCGCTAACCGCATTCCCATGGTCAAAGATGAACTCGGCATCGGACTTTGCAACATCACCAAGTGCTGCACCGAGGTTTGTCCGGAAGAGATCCACATCACGGACAACGCGATCATCCCGCTCAAAGAGCGAGTGGTGGACGAGTACTACGACCCGATTTTGATGCTTGTCCGCAAGATTACCGGCGCGAAATGAGCTAAACTCGCGTTGTACGGAGCGCGCTATGGACTTGAAACTTAAACCTATCTCCAAAAGCGGAATCACAGAAGCTCTCTCCAAAGTCACTCACTACCGCTACCTCAATCAATTTGATGAGGCCGAATCCATCTGTCGTGATGTGATTGCCGCCGATCCCGAACATCAGCGAGCGCGGCGGATGTTGGGTCTTGTGCTCACTGACCAATTCACCGGGAAGCATTCCGACAACTACGCAGAGGCCGAGTCTCTCTTCGACGGATTGGCCGATTCCTACGAACGCCATTACTACACCGGGATCTTGCATGAGCGTCGCGCGAAGGCGCAGCTCGGCGCCGGCCATCTGCCGCACACGGTTGCCGGGCATTTTGAAGAAGCCATGCGCTATTACGAGCAGGCGGAAAAGATCCGCCCGGCCGGCAATGACGACGCTATCCTTCGCTGGAACCGCTGTGCGCGGCTGTTGCATGGGATCGAAAGCGGCAGCGTCGAAAAAGATGAGAGCGTCTTCGAAGCCAGCGACAGTGCTCCCTTTTAGATTTCGCAGGAAAGATTACGAGGTGTGACCATGATGGGTAACCGCACCAACGAGCAATGGATCGCGCAGTATGCCAGCAGCCACACGCATCCGGTGAACCGCTTCTGCCACACGGTTGGCATCCCCATGATCGCGATATCGCTGCCTCTTTTCGTGGCCGCGATCTTCGTGCCCCATCTCTGGATCATTCCCGTCGCGCTCTTCGTGGTGGGCTGGATATTCCAGTTCATTGGACACGTCTTCGAAGGCAAGGCGCCGGAATTTTTCAGCGATTACCGATTCCTTTTCGTCGGAATACGATGGTGGATGGCTAAGATGCGCGGGCGCGCTTAGCTGGCGCTGGTGAGCTTGATGTTGGAGTCAGTCGAATCCTTCGTTTTGCCGCCGCAATAGATCAGTTCCAGTAAGGTGCAGTCATCGTTCAGCGGCACGCTTCCACAGAACTGCCGTATCGCCGCAAAGATGTGGTCGAAGCAAGAGCCGTCTACCGCAATCGACGCATCTTCCAACCGCTCGTCGCCAAAGAATTCACCGGTGCAATCTTCCGCTTCAGTCACGCCATCGGTGACCAGGATGAGTCGATCTCCAACTTCCAGTTTGCAGACTGCGCTTTCATAGGTGGCAAAGTCGAGCAAGCCAAGCGGCATGCTCGCGTCCGTCATCCGTTCGGATTTTCCATTCCTCACCAGCACCGGAGGCACATGTCCGCAATTCACGAATTCAACCGCACCTTCGGGGGTCAACCGCAGAATAATCGCGGTGGCGTATTTTTCGCCGTGGACGCGCTCGCATAAGAATTTATTTGCCGAAGTCACAATGTCCCGCAACGGCACTTGCGCCACCACCTGCGAATAGATCAGGCCCTGCAATATCGAAGCAAGAATGGCCGCGGAGATTCCCTTGCCGGAAACGTCAGTCACGACAACGGTCAGCCCCTGATCGTCGTTGACGATGTCATAGAAGTCGCCTCCAATATCGCGGCAAGGCAAGTTCTTTGCGCTGAGCGTGGCGTAAGAGAGTTCCGGAATGGTCACTGTCATCAGTCTTTGCTGAATGCCGGCAGCGATGGTCAATTCCTGCTGGTATCGTCGACCCTCTTCTTCCGCCTGCGCCAACCTCGTGCTCTCCACCAGTGCAGCCGCTTCACGCGCGATAACGCCCAGAATGTCATGGCTCACGCCACTAATACTTCCCGAGGCAAACCGGCTGTCGAGATACAAGACGCCCAACACTGTTTCCGGTGACTTGTCAGCGTTCTGGATTCCGTGTGCCTTGCGCAAAGGAATGGCAATGACCGTCCGCAGATCGTGCGCGACGATACTCTGCCGCGCAGCCATCTCATCCACTTTCAGTGTGTCTGTAACCAGGAATTCTGATGCAGCCTTGGCGGCATCGGCAAGGATCGAGTGGGAGATAGTCTTATCGCTGGTAAGGCGTTCGCCGCTGGAGGTACACGCGGCGCTCAGGGCCAGCGATCCGTCCTCTTGACGGACAAAAATGAATCCGCGCTCGGCGCCGGTTAGCTTCAGTGTCGTTCCGATCAAGGACAACAGTATCTCTTCGAATGCGTCCGAGGTATTCAGCTTTCGCGCGGCTTCCAGGAATAAGGCGAGCTTTTCCAAGTCGTTCGATTTGTCGTCAACAGAAATGACGGATAGCTGGCTCAGGAATTCGCGCGCAACCACGGAGTTCTCTGCGAGGGGATCGAAGATGAGGTACGCACCCACACCGACGCCGAACTCGATGCGGTCATTTCTCACTAGTTTCTGGCGTTGTACCTTCTGCTTGTTTACGTAGGTGCCCAGTTTGCTGCACGTGTCCACCACGTAGTAGTCACCGTCGTCGCAGACGATCTCCGCGTGGTCACGCGAGATGCGCGGATCGGGAATTTCCAGATCTTTGCCGGTCTTTCGGCCAATGCAAAACGGCATCATCGACAGGCCGAGTTCTTTCTGCTCCGCGCCGTGGACATAGAGCAACGACGGAAATATCCCGCTGGCGCGCGAGGTGACCGAAGACGGCTGCGCTTTGCCGGTTGCCGACGATGATGGTGAGATTGACATGTTGTTCAGTATGCCAAACCGGTGTAGCAGCCCTGGATCTGAAAGGCGGCTGCGTCCAACTGATTTTAGCAATCGTATCTTGTAATGGCGTGAAAACGCACAAAAAATGCGGGAACCAGCGTTTGGGAGGAATTGCCGATAGAATCGGAAGTACGTTCATTAAATGGTCCGCCCCGGCAAATTTCGTCTTTTTAGATACATCCGCTCGGTTCTGTTGCTGGGCATTCTCGCGTTTAGCGCGATTGCTGTTGCAGAGAAAGTACAAGACCTCAAGCCCACCAATTTCGTCGATGACTTCGCCGGCGTGATCGATCCCGCAACCCGGGCTCGATTGAACGCGCTTGCGCTCGAAGTGCAAGACAAGGCCCATGCGCAAATCGCGATCGTGACCGTCAAATCCCTCGAAGATAAGCCTGTAGAAGACTTTGCCGTAGATCTCTTTAAAGCATGGGGCGTCGGCGGCAAAAGCGACAATCGCGGGGTCCTGATATTCCTCTCAAGCGGCGACCGTAAATATCGCGTGGAAGTGGGATACGGTTTGGAAGCGATCCTTCCCGACGGAAAAGTCGGCGGCTTTGGTCGAGAAATCGTTCCGCTACTCAAGGAGAACAATTACAGCGCCGCTCTATCCCTACTGACGACGCGAATCGCGCAGACGATCGCCGAGGACGCGAATGTCGCTCTTACGGGAGTGCAGCAACTGCCGAGGCATCGTCGCCAGAGTGCGCCCGACAAGTCGCTCCTGGCCGTGCTCGCGCCGTTCATCCCCATACTGCTCATCTTTTTCATTATTTCCATATTGAACCGCGGAGGTGGCCGTCGCGGCGGAGGTTATTGGATGGGCGGCGGTTACGGCGGTGGGGGGTGGGGAGGCGGTGGCGGTGGTTTCGGCGGAGGCGGCGGATTTGGCGGCTTCGGAGGCGGTTCCTCAGGAGGCGGCGGAGCCAGCGGAAGCTGGTAGCCGACAAAATTTATGGCAATCAATGCAGCCCAACAGAAAATTCTCGACGACTTGCTCGCAAAACTGAAGCAAGCCGGCGGCGACAATCTCGATTCGCTGGTCCTATATGGATCGGCAGCAGCGGAGGTCGATGGCTTCCATCCGGATTTTTCCGACCTCAATGTGCTTTGCCTGGTGAAGCGCCTTGACACGGCTGCGCTTCAGAAGCTGAGTCCCGTGGTGGCATGGTGGGAAAAGCAAAAACAACCCGCTCCCATGCTCTTCACCATCGAGGAATTGCGCCACTCCGCCGATGTCTTCGCGATCGAGCTCTATGACATCAAGAAGACGCATCGAGTGTTGTACGGCTCCGACCACTTCACCTCGCTTGAAGTTCCCATGAATTTGCATCGCATCGCAGTTGAGCGCGAGTTGCGCACTAGCTTGATCCGGCTGCGTCAGCGATTCATGGCGGCTTCGGCCAACGATTCCAAAGCTGTTCTGCGATTGATGACGGATTCTGTTTCCAGCTTCGTCACGCTGTTCCGGCACGCGCTGATCGCAATGGGAGAGCAACCGCCGAAAGCGAAGCGCGACGTCGTCGATCGACTTGCTGCGCTGCTGGGATTCGATCGCAGCGCCTTTGACAGCATCCTCGACTTGCGCGAAGACAAGCTAAAAAAGGACCAGATCGATGTTACAAAAGTCTTTGAGGGTTATCTGGCATCAATCACGCGGGTAGTAGAAGAAGTCGATCGACGGCTGGCTTAGGAGTTTTCCCGTAAAATATTGCTTCCTACGAAAGAGGAGAAATAAAGATGGCAAAAGTCCTGATTGCGCTGGTGGTGGTCGTACTCATTCTGCTGATGTTCGGCGGAATGTATGTGGGCGCCAAGAATCAAATGGTAACGAAAAATGAGACGATAAAATCCGCTTGGGCCGAGGTGGATAACAGCCTGAAACGCCGCGCCGACCTCATTCCCAACCTTGTCGAGACGGTGAAAGGCATTGCCGGTCAGGAACAGGCTGTCTTCGGCGAGATTGCACGGGCACGTTCCACCTTACTTTCCGCAAACACGCCGCAAGAGAAGATCGCAGCCAATCGGCAATTAGACAGCTCGCTTGGACGTCTGCTCGCGGTGGTTGAAAATTATCCGCAATTGCGTTCCAGCGAAAACTTTCTGCGACTGCAGGACGAACTATCGGGAACAGAAAACCGCATCGCCGTGGCTCGCAAGCGCTATAACGATTCCATCCAGGACTACAACACCTTCATCGGCCTCTTCCCGAACAGCATCTTTGCAGGTTTCGCGGGATTCGCCAGGAACGATGCTTACTTCCAGGCGAGCGAGGCTGACCGCGCCGTTCCCAAAGTCAACTTCGGGCAAAATCCCGCGCCGGCAACTCCGGCACCCGCAACTCCTAAACAGTAACCTTGCATTCCACACGCGTGGTCGTCTTTTCAGGCGGCCACGCTTTTTGTGCTTCGTGAGCTCGCCAACCGCGAACCCTTTTTGGCATCGAATCTATATGAGGTGAGAGATGCCGGGAACAATCAGCCGTGACGAATTGAAGGAAAAGATTGAAAACGAAAGCGACCGCTTCCTGCTGGTTGAGACGCTCCCTCCGGAGAGGTACGAATTTGCTCACCTTCCGGGCGCCATCAACCTGCCGCCGGATCGTATCGCCGATCTCGCGCCAGCGATTCTGCCGAACAAACAGGCCGACATCGTGGTCTACTGCGCCAGTCCCACCTGACACGCCTCAGAACATGCCGCCCGTGAACTGGCGGCAATGGGTTACACCAACGTCCGCGACTACGAGGGCGGCAAGCAAGACTGGATCGATGCTGGTTACACAGTAGTGAGCAGGCATGTACATGAGCATGAACACCAGCACTCGCAAGAACCGCAACCCAAAACGAAGGACGCGACTACCAATCCCGAAGAGGATGTGGCTTAGTGGCAGCAGCTAGCACTTAGCATTTAGCCGTTAGCCGTTAGTAATTTAGTAGATTGTCAAAGACCTCAGCGGCTAAAGCCGCCTTCTGACCTCGGCACATTCGGCACGGCTAAAGCCGTGCCCTGTCAAAGCAAGGCGCTCGTCGGCACGGCTGAAGCCATGCCGTGACTAGCGGCGGCGCCCTAACTGACTACTAACTACTTGCTACTGACTACTGCGCCTTGCTCCTTCTCCACTCCCAATTGTGTGAGGAAGAAAGCGTAGTCGAAGGCGACGTCGTGCAGGTAATCGTACCGGCCGGATGCGCCGCCGTGGCCTGCGGCCATGTTGGTTTTCAGCATGAGCGGGTGCGTGTCCGTTGCGGGTTTCAAGGTGCGCATCTTGGCTACGTATTTCGCCGGCTCCCAATACATCACCTGGCTGTCATTGAATGAAGTCTTCACCAGGATCGTGGGATAGGTCATTGCCTGCAGGTTGTCATAGGGCGAGTACTGTTACAGGTACTCGTAACCTGCCTTCTGGTTGGGGTTACCCCATTCTTCATACTCGCCCACCGTGAGTGGCAACGATGCGTCGAGCATGGTGTTGAGCACATCGACGAACGGCACGCCTGTGAGGACGGCCTTCCACAGATCGGGACGCATATTCGTGACTGCGCCCATCAGCAATCCGCCGGCGCTGCGGCCTTCGATGGCGATGCGATCCTTCGACGCATATTTTTCCGCGACCAGATATTCAGCGGCGGCGATGAAATCAGTGAAGGTATTTATCTTGTGCATCATGCGGCCGTCGTCGTGCCACGGCTTGCCCATGTCGCCGCCGCCGCGGATATGCGCAAGCGCGACCACGACTCCGCGGTCGAGCAGCGCCAACCGATTGGCAGTGAAGTTCAGCGGAATCGAGATGCCGTACGATCCATAACTGTAGAGGTAGAGCGGCGCGGTGCCGTCGCGCTTCACACCTTTGCGATAGATGACGGAAATGGGGACCTTCTTGCCATCGTGCGCGGTGGCGAAGACGCGCTCCACCTGGTAATTGTTGCGGTCGAACCCGCCGGGGACTTCCGTCTGCTTCACCAGGGTTGAGGTGAGTTTGTTCACGTCATAGTCGTAGGCGGAGTTGGGCGTGATCGGTGAAGTGTAGTTGTAGCGAAATATCGAGGTCTTCCATTCGCGGTTCGGCCCGGGCGATGCCGCATAGACCGCTTCCGGGAATTTAATCTTGTTATCAGCGCGGAAGGGTTTGAGGTCGCCGTTACCCAAATCAATGATGCGCAGCTGTTGCAATCCGTTTTCGCGCTCAGCGAGGACCATGAAATCGGCAAACATCTCCAGATGCTCCACCATCACGTCCTCGCGATTCGGAATGAGGGACTTCCACTTTTTGCGATCGGGATCACTGATAGGTGCGGTCATCAGGCCGAAGTTGCGGCCGCCGAGATTGGTGCGGATGTAGAACTGATCACCGTGATCGGAAACGTAGTACTCCTGATCATGGACGCGCGGGGCAATCATCTTCCATTCGCCAGTGGGCTTGTCGGCGGAGAGATATCGGACCTCAGAGGTGGTGTGACTGCCGAGTTCGGTGAATAGGAACTTGCAGCTGCGTGATTTGTAAACGTCCACATTAAAGGCTTCGTCGGCTTCTTCATAGACCAGCGTGTCTTTGGCTGGATCGGTTCCCAGCTCATGCCGATACAAACGATATGGCCGTTTGGCGGAGTCTTCCACGACATAGAAGATGGTCTTGTTGTCATTGGCCCAGGCGATTGAATTCGTCTTGGGAACAGTCTCCGGGAAGAGCTTACCGGTGCGCAGGTCTTTTACGTGCAGCGTGTACTGGCGGAATCCGGTGTTATCAGTGGAGTAGGCGAGGTAATGCGCATCGTCGCTCACTGCGAAGGCGCCCAGGTTCATGAACTTTTCGCCCTTTGCGAGTTCGTTCTGATCGAGGATGATCTCTTCCGGCGCGTCCAGCTTGAGATGTTTGCGGGCGTAAATCGGATACTGCTTGCCCGCTTCCGTGCGTGAGTAATAAAAGTAGTCGCCGTCTTTGTAGGGAGCGCTGGTGTCAGTCTCCTTCACATGGCTCAACAGTTCGTGATAGAGCCTGTCCTGCAACGGCTTCGTCGGCGCCATCAGCGCGTCAGTGTAGGCGTTCTCGGCTTCGAGATACGCGGCCACCTCAGGATTGCTCTTCTCGCGCATCCAGAAGTATTCGTCCTTGAGCGTGTCGCCATGAATCTGCGTCTCTTTGAGGACGCGCTTGGCGACAGGTGGCTGAACGTTCGTAGTCGATTTGGTGCTGGCGTCGTCGCCGGCAAAGGCGGCAGGTGTGGTGATAATGGCGGTCATAAGTAGGTTACAGAACCTCTGCTTGGTGCTGGTCATTGGATGTCCTCGCGTA